>JAOZOO010000068.1:0-13069 GCA_029933225.1 Bacteroidales bacterium
GGTTTTACGGGAGCGGACAAAGTGCTATCAATAGTCATGACGGGTAACGATCAACTTGGTGGTGACGGGGAAGTATGGATGTATTCATTTCCTGATGGCGTGCCTTCTTCAGGAAGCGCCGACTGGACGTCAGAACCTTTCGGACCTGGTTCCGGTATTTTGCTGACTGATGTAAACGGAGACAACATCCTTGATCTGATTTACGGGGGCTGGTGGCGGCCTGTGAAGATTGCGTTGGGAAAAGAAGATAACAGCTTTGAACTCAATCCTTCCTATACTTCATCCACTAATTCCGTAGTAGAAGCCATTCAAATGGCTGACCTCGACAGGGATGATATTCAGGAAAAAACAGAGTCCTTTTACTTTGATGGCACGAAAGGCCCTGTAATTTACCTTGAAAAACAACAAGTTGAAAACATTCTTTCAGTTATTATCAACGGAGAGGAAATAAACGACACTTCCTATTGTTACGTTCCGAATAAAAACTGGGTTTCCATTGCCGCTGATCCGGAAGCAGGAGATACTGTTGAAGTGAAATATGAGTTCAGCGACGATTTGGATATTGTGATCAGCAACTGGGATTCAGGAAAAGGAAATTACATATTTTACAACACCCTGATAACGGGAATTGATCTGCCGGAAGAAAGAAATCGTGATGAGATTTTTCTTCAGGTTGCTCCGAATCCTGTAACAGAGCATCTGAACATATCATACCGTTTGAAGGAAGAAACGGAGGTAAATGTTCAGTTATTTGATATTTACGGGCAAATGATCAACACGTGGCATTTGGGTATGATGCCTGCCGGTGACCATTATTTCTCACAAGATATCAGTAAAAGCAGTCAGGGAGTTTATTTCCTGGTTTTTCGTGCAGGGCAATCCGTTACAAGCAGGAAGATTATTGTTCGGTAAGAAGAAAAAGCTATCTGTTAAAACTCTTCCGCATGTATCTGGCCGAAAACTTTTTTACTGTGCTCGGTAAATCCTTCTTTGGCCAGCAATTCTTTCATACCGTCAACCATCCTCGGGTTGCCGCATAAAAAGATGTGTGTGTTATCGGGAGTGGGATTGAAGCCCCATAAACGCTGGACAAGTCCGGAGATCCAGATATCCTGAACAAATCGTGTATCGCCTTCCCATCCTGCCGGTTCATTTTCCGGTTCCGTAATTGTCGGGTAATAGACGAAATTGGAAAACATGTTGTCGAGTAGCCGGAGTTCCGAAGAATAACCCAGGTCCCAACTGTTGGCAGCGCCCTGGATAACCAGCAACTTACCCTTCCGGTGTAATGCATTGGTACGCAACATACTCATATAAGGCGCCACGCCGGTGCCGGTGGCGATCATAATCACATTGCTGTCGGGATCAATCTGATCCAGCGTAAACATACCCACAGCTTTTTTACCCATCCAGATTCTGTCGCCAATGTTCAGGGCAAAAATTCTCGGGGTCAACTGGCCGGAATGAACCAAAGTAACATAAAACTCAATCACATCATCGGTCGAAGAAGAAGCTATTGAGTAAGCCCTTTTTATCAGTTTGTCCGGCTGCGGGGTTTTGTGCTCTTCGGTGGCTTCTTTACAACGGGGTGCTTCAGGCGGAAGGCCGAGGCCGACAAACTGTCCGGCTTCAAACGGGGGAAATTTCCATCCTTCAGGTTTAACCCTGATGATCTTCATGATCGGGGATACCTGGACTGTCTGTGTGATTACGCAATTTAATTCAATGCTCATACCGGTATATTATTTTTGCGCGCAAAATTAAAAGAAAAATCACGCAGAATACCGAAGTATGTCCAGAGATTTCTGTTACCTGATTATTTCCTCCAGAAGGTCATCATCAGCAACATTCGGGAATGTTACTTTCAATCCGGGTGTTTTCTCCATGGCATGACGGATGGCAAACATGGCGCCTTCATTTCTCGCCCAGCTTCTTCGTGAGATTCCGTTATTCACATCCCAGAAAAGCATGGCACGTAACCGCCGGTCTGCATCAGCGCTGCCATCGAGCACCATGCCAAAGCCGCCGTTGATCACTTCGCCCCAGCCGACACCTCCGCCGTTATGAATTGATACCCAGGTTGCCCCCCGGAATGCATCGCCAATCACATTCTGAATGGCCATGTCAGCAGTAAACTGTGACCCGTCATAAATGTTTGATGTTTCCCGGAAAGGGGAATCGGTACCTGATACATCATGATGGTCGCGACCCAAAACAACAGGCGCCGAAATTTTACCTTCGGCAATGGCCTTGTTAAATGCTGCGGCAATATTGATCCGTCCCTGTGCATCCGCATAAAGAATACGCGCCTGCGAACCGACAACCAGTTTGTTTTGTTTTGCCTCCCTGATCCAGTGGATATTGTCAGCCATCTGATTCTGAATTTCAGGAGCCGACTTGTTTTTCAGTTCTTCGAGAACGTCGGCAGCAAGCCGGTCAGTATAATCCAGGTCTTTGGGATCGCCCGAAGTACATACCCACCTGAAAGGCCCGAAACCATAATCAAAAAACATGGGGCCCATGATGTCCTGCACATAAGAGGGATACCGGAAGTTCTTCCCGTCCGGCGCCATGATGTCCGCCCCTGCGCGTGAAGCTTCCAATAAAAATGCATTTCCGTAATCAAAAAAGTAGGTTCCACGGGCGGTATGCCTGTTGATGGCAACCACCTGTCTCCTTAACGATTCCCTGACTTTCTCTTTAAATAATCCGGGATTTTTTACCATCATTTCATTGGATTCTTCAAATGAAAGCCCCACAGGGTAGTATCCTCCCGACCAGGGATTATGCAACGATGTCTGGTCTGATCCCATATCCACATGAACATCTTCATCGGCAAATTTCTCCCAGACATCCACAATGTTGCCGAGGTAACCTATGGAAACAACTTCTTTACCGGCTCTGGCTTTTTCTACCCTGTCCACCAGTTCATCAAGGTCTTCGATCACTTCATCAACCCAACCCTGTTCAAGCCGTTTGTATGTGGCAGCCGGATTGATCTCCGCCACAACCGAAACCAGTCCCGTAATATCCGCTGCTTTGGGCTGAGCACCCGACATTCCGCCAAGTCCGGATGACACAAACAATTTTCCTTTGAAAGGATCTTCACCGGGTTTGGCGACTTTTCGCGCAGCGTTCATCACAGTGATCGTCGTTCCGTGGACAATCCCCTGCGGGCCGATATACATGTATGAGCCTGCTGTCATTTGACCATATTGTGAAACACCCAGCGCATTAAACCGCTCCCAGTCATCCTGTTTTGAATAATTAGGAATGACCATGCCGTTGGTCACCACAACCCGCGGTGCATCCTTGTGTGAAGGGAACAGACCCATCGGATGGCCTGAATACATGGCCAGCGTTTGCTCCTCGGTCATAGTAGCAAGATATTGCATGGTAAGCAGGTACTGCGCCCAGTTTTGAAATACGGCGCCGTTTCCGCCATAGGTGATCAGTTCGTGCGGATGCTGGGCAACAGCCGGGTCCAGATTATTCTGGATCATCAGCATGATGGCTGCCGCCTGCCTCGTTTTGGCAGGATATTCTTCGATCGGCCGGGCATACATTTTGTAATCCGGGCGGTAACGGTACATATATATTCGTCCGTAGTTTTTCAGTTCCTCTGCAAATTCCGGCGCCAGTATATGGTGAAACTTTTTCGGAAAATAACGGAGGGCATTTTTCAGCGCCAGCCGTTTTTCTTCGACAGTCAGGATATCTTTTCTTTTGGGAGCATGATTGATATCGGGATCATAAGGTTTTTTTGCCGGCAGATCATCCGGAATGCCTGTCAGAATTGCTTTTTGAAAATCATTTGTGTTCATTATGGTACTGTTTTTTAATTTTCAAAATTACAATAAAAAGGATGACCCGGTAACAGGGAATGCAGGCAAAAATTTCCGTTTTCGAAAAATAAAAAACAGGTAAATCAGTGAAAAGAAAAAAGGGAATTCACCTTTTGACCATAACAGATAATTCCAACAACTTCTTTTCCAATGGCAATAATGCCAATACTTTTATACCCGATGGCCAGGACACCAATTGCGAGGTAGCCAAATGCAAAAACAGATACTGAAACGAATCCCAAACCAAAGACACTCACCGAAACCAAAGCAATACTAACCATGCTCACGGTAACCAATCCAAATGATACAGCCCCAATGGCCACTAATCCCCTGGAATAAATAAGTCCAAAAGAAAATAATCCGGTTGCTTTTGTACCTATGGCAATAATTCCACGGGCATGACGCATAGAATTATCGTTTGTATTTAATCCCAGTTTTACAGAAATGAGCGGCAGTCCGAATAATTTTCGATCAGATTCATAGTCATAATTTAATCCTGACAGTATTTTTATGAGCTGATGATAGAAATGATTTATAACCCCTAATATTGATCCCAGAAAACCGGCACAATCATGCTTTTCTGACAAGTTTGTTTTACTATCTGGGTTTTTATCGGTCATTAATACATTCAATGGATTCCGTCAAATTTACGATATAATTTGAAGGAAGTCAAGAATATACATTTGATATCTGACAGATACTGTTTGTTGAAAAGCGAATGGATATAAAAATGGCAGGGCAATCTATTGTGAAAATAAAACGAATAAGAAAAATATCAGAAGTTTAATCGTGTGGTTAGATCCTCTCCTTTTTCTCTTTCAGCATATTGTGGAGGTATTCACGCGCACGGAACAGTTGCGCTTTGACGGTCCCGAGCGGGAGACCCAGTTCATCAACAATTTCCTCATAAGAGTATTCTTTGAAATAACGCAATTCGATCAGACGACGGTAGGTTGGTTTAAGCCGCCCAACGTATTCATGCATTGTGTTGATCTTCTGGTCTTTGATCATTTCCTCTTCCGGGTTAGGTGTACCGGAAGGTATCTGGACAACTCTTTGGTATTCTTTCTCGTCATCATCAAGATTGACGGTGGGGCCGATCTTTGCCTTTTTCCGCATGAAGTCAATGCAGTTGTTCGTCGCAATCCTGAAAAGCCATGTGCTGAATGCGTAGTTAGGGGTATATAGCTTAAGACTCTTGAATGCTTTTCCAAAAGCTTCAATGGTCAAATCTTCTGCGTCGTCCGGATCACCGGTCATTTTAAGCATCATGTAGTAGAGAGGGTCCCGGTAGTGTTTTAAGAGTTCAGTGTATGCCTGTTGGTCCTGGTGTTCTAATGCCCGTTGTATCAGTTGGTAATCTCGTTGACCTTTTTCGGTTAAGTTATTGATTACTTCCATGTACGGTTTTTACGGAAAACATTCATAAAAGTTATAAAAAACAGAATAATAATATGAATTATTTCCCATACCAGCGAAAATAGGAAGATTCCACCATCGTTTAAACGCCTCAAAACAAACTTATGAACAATGAATTGGGAGTAAAATCGAAGTAAAAAAACACCGAGAAGGCACCAGGGACAAACCCACAGAACCAACAAAACAAGCAGGGAGGCATAAAACAACATCTGCGAAAAGCCAAACAAGCCAAGTAATGTTTTGATTTTCAGCCCATAGTATTTCGATGTACTGAGATGACGTGACTTCTGGGTCACCCATTCACCAAACCCGCGTTTGGCCTGCGAATACATAAAAGTTTCATAAGATATTTCGATTGCCGTATTTTTTTTCACAGCCACTTTGTTAATAAACAGGTCGTCGTCACCGGATACTATTGTATAGTGCGATGTAAACCCTTTGTTCCTGAAAAACAACGACCTGCGGTATGAAAGGTTGCGGCCTACACCCATATATGGCAGACCCGCCAAAGCAAATGACAGGTATTGCATGGCAACCAGGAAGGTGTCGTAACGCACAATTTTATTCGTCAGGCCCTTTCCTTTTTTATATGGCCCGTATCCCAGCAAGACCTCGATGTTTTCGTTTTGATAATTTTGAACCATTCCGCTGATCCAGTTTTCAGATGCAGGCTCGCAATCGGCATCCGTAAGCAGCAAAATGTCATTTTTTGCAGACTTGATCCCCATCGACAGAGGAAACTTCTTTCCTTTGAAGAAATTCAGGTCGCGTTCAATGTTCACAATTTTAAGATGCAGGTTTTGTCCCTGCATCTCCTTTAAATAATCAAACGATTCATCATTGGAAGCATGATTGACAACCACAACCTCAAAGTCGGGATATTTCTGACTAAGGATTTTGGGAAGATATTGTTTCAGGTTGTGATATTCGTTTCTGGCAGAGATAACGACTGATACAGGAGGATATTTTTCCGGTTTCTTTTCCGACGGTTTATAAAATGCGAGCTTTGCAAATACCAGCCAGTAATAGATCATTTGAATAACAAAGGAAAATCCCAGCAGGGATAGAAAGATGTATGCGACAAGGGACATATTATTGTTATATATAAACGTCTCAAAAGTAAAAGATAAACGATTTGTTTAACGAACAGGAAAGGGATTATTTTAAACAAAATGTACCGCCCTTTCAGGGCTGGTGTTTGCTCTTTTCAACACAGGTTTTCGCTATCTTTGCCGTTTTGCCGGAGAAAATGAAATTTACACTCGAACATACAGACAATAAAAGCAGTGCCCGGGCCGGCATGCTCACCACCGGACACGGACAGATAGAAACCCCCATATTCATGCCGGTCGGTACCGCCGGATCAGTGAAAGGGGTTCATTTCAATGAGTTGCGAAACGATATCAAGGCGCAGATCATCCTGGGAAACACCTATCATTTATATCTACGGCCCGGCACCGGCATCATTGAACAGGCAGGTGGCCTGCACAAATTCATCGGTTGGGACAAACCGATCCTAACCGACAGCGGCGGCTACCAGGTTTATTCCCTGACCGACATCCGGAAAATGAAGAAATCCGGGGTCACTTTTCAGTCACACATCGACGGGTCAAAGCATGAATTTACGCCAGAATCGGTCATTGATATCCAGCGCAGCATCGGCGCCGACATCATCATGGCTTTCGACGAATGTACGCCCTATCCCTGTGAATATGACTATGCCCTGAATTCAATGAAGATAACCCACGAGTGGCTTGATCGCTGCCTCACGCATTTCAATAACACCGAACCAAAATATGGCTACGATCAAAGTTTATTCCCTATCGTGCAGGGTAGTACTTATCGTGACCTGCGTACCCAATCGGCTGAATATATTGCTTCGCGTGGCGCTGAAGGTAATGCCATCGGCGGCCTCTCGGTAGGTGAGCCCCATGAAGTGATGTATGAACTGACCGATCTGGTCTGTCGCATACTTCCGGAAGATAAACCCCGTTATTTGATGGGAGTGGGTACACCGGCCAATATTCTCGAAAGCATTGCGCTGGGCGTGGACATGTTTGATTGCGTGATGCCCACCCGTAACGGAAGAAACGGCATGTTATTCACCAGCGAAGGCATTATCAACATCAAAAACAAAAAATGGGAAAACGATTTCAGCCCCATTGATCCGGGCGGAAACAGTTTTGTGGACAGTCATACCAAAGCGTATGTGCGGCATTTGTTCTCGTCGCGTGAGATGCTTGGAAGCATTATAGCCAGCATACACAACCTGAACTTTTACCTGTGGCTGGTTGGTGAGGCACGGAAACATATTATAAAAGGTGATTTCGCTACATGGAAAGAGGTGATGGTGGGGAAAGTTAGTCAGAGATTGTAAATAGAATAGAAAAAATTCATTCTTTTTTGTGTGAAATGTAATCGAACAAAACTTAATGCTAACAAAGGTCAAAATATTTATTTCTCTTGAATTGGTTAATTTTATCTTTGTGCATCTCTGTGTTTTCTTTGCGGCTCTCTGTGCAATAGCTGTTTCACAAAGTTACTCAAAGGAAACACAAAGAACCTCCGAGAGGTATTTCATTAATAAAATTACAAACTTTTATTACTAATCTCTGGACGAAAACCCGACTTCAATCTTGAGTTTGATTAAAGTAAATGAAGATCATAGATAAATATATCATCAGAAAATTTCTCGGCACATTTTTCTATGCCATTACTTTGCTGATTATCATTGTGATCATTTTCGACATTTCCGAAAATATTGACCGTTTTATCAGGAACGAAGCCCCGCTGCGTGCCATTGTATTAGATTATTACGTGAACTTCATTCCCTATTTTATCAACCTGTTCATTTATTTATTCACCTTTATTTCCGTCATCTTCTTCACTTCAAAGCTTGCCGGCGACAGTGAGATCATAGCTATTTTGAGCAGCGGCATCAGTTTCCGGAGGCTGCTTGTACCTTACCTGATTGCTTCGGTATTCCTGGCGATCTTTTCGTTTTATCTTGGCAACTTCCTCATTCCTAAAACCAACAAGATACGACGCGAATTCAAAAATTTGTACATGGAAAAGCTCACCCAGGATAACGAACGCAACTTTCATGTACAAATTGAGCCCAATACGTATGCTTATGTGGAATCATACATAAGCGACCTGAATATGGGTTATAAATTTTCAATTGAGAAATATAAAGGAGAGCAGTTGGTTTACAAGCTGATGGCCAACCGCATCATGCGCGACACGGTGAATAAAAAATGGAAGATCAAAGATTATTTTATCCGAACCATTGACAGCACCGGTCGTCAGAAGATCATCAGGGGGAGGGAGATGGACACAACCATTGCATCACTGAAGCCTTCTGATCTGTACCAGATAAAAGAAGATTTTGAAGAAATGGATTTTTTTCAGTTGAACAACTATATCCGGGATGAAAAAGCGAAAGGATCCATTGCTTATAAAAAGTATGAAATTGAAAAGTACAAACGGCTATCGGGCCCGGTGGCCATTATCATTCTCACATTTATCGGGGTTGCTTTATCAGCGCGGAAAGTTCGCGGAGGCATTGGAATGCATCTCGGTGTGGGCATAGCCCTGACATTCACTTACATTTTTATGATGCAGGTAGCCACAGTATTCTCGGCGTTTGGCAATCTCTCCCCCGCCATCGCCCCCTGGATACCCAATTTCATCTTTTTACTCATCGGGTTGTACCTGTTGAAAAAAGCACCGAAGTAAAACTTCACAATTTTAAAACCCATTGACAATCTTTATCAATATTATGGGAAATAACATTTTCAGATATTTTTGGAATTGAATTCCAATATTATTGGATATTTTTGGAATCAGATTCCAAAATTATCGGGTTTTTTTGGAACGTTTATTTGAGTGCAGATGCTATTTCGCGTTTTCTTCCACCCATTTCCTGGCATTCACGAAAGCTTCGATCCAAGGGGTAATCTCATCATTCTCGCGTTCTTCCGGGTAGTGTGCCCACTGCCACGGCAGGATGGCCCTTTCGGGATGAGGCATCATGGCGAGGTGCCGGCCGTCATTGGAACAAACGGCAGCCGTAGCCCAGTCCGAACCATTCGGATTGCCGGGATACAGGTCGTAACTGTATGACACCACCAGGTTGTAATTGTCGCGATAACAGGGAAAGCTGAACTTTCCTTCACCGTGTGCCACCCATACGCCGAGCTGCGAACCGGCCAGCGTTTTCAGCATCACCGAATTGTTCTCGTTGATGTCAACATTCAGGAAGGCAGATTCAAATTTCCCGGAATCATTACGGCACATCACCGGTTTTTCTGGATGTTCTGGATAAACCAGGCCCAGTTCCATCATCAACTGACAACCGTTGCATACGCCGAGGCTCAAAGTATCTTCACGTGCATAGAAATTATCCAATGCCTGTTTTGCTTTTTCGTTATACAGAAATGCGCCTGCCCAGCCTTTGGCCGAACCCAGTACATCGGAGTTGGAAAAGCCACCCACAAAAACGATAAAGTTCACATCTGACAAATCTTCCCTTCCGGAGATCAGGTCGGTCATGTGCACATCCTTCACGTCGAATCCGGCGAGATACATGGAAAAAGCCATCTCACGATCGCCGTTAACACCTTTTTCCCGGATTATGGCTGCTTTAACCCCCGTCGGCTTTCTACGGTTCATAACAATTCCCAGGTCTCCGGCACGACCCGTAAAAGATTTGGGGAATGAGAATTTCAGGTCCTGTCTGCTGTAATTTTTCAGACGGCAGTGGGCCGCTTCTGGGCCGCTTTGCTCCCTCTCCAGCATGTAAGACGTTTCAAACCACACATCCCGCAACCGTGCAATATCCAACACATGCCGTACTCCCTGATGCTCCAGCTCTATCTTAAATTCCGGAATGATCGTACCCAGAATTTGATAATGCAGGTTGTTATCGCGCAGCACTTCCGTAACGTTTTTCATGTCTTCAACCTGGATGACCACACCCGGATTTTCATTAAACACCAGCCGGATAAAATCGTCCTGTTCAAAACCGTCAAGATTGATTTTCATTCCGTGGTCACAATTGGCAAAGCACATTTCCAGCAGTGTGGTTACCATCCCTCCGGCAGATATATCGTGTCCCGCAAGGATCAGTCCGGCATTGATCAAATCCTGGACAGCAGCAAATGCCCGCTGAAAATACATTGCGTTGCCAGCATCCGGTGTCTTTTTTCCGACGGCTCCGAGTGTTTGTGCAAAGCTGCTACCTCCCAACTCAAAAGGAGAGTCGGAAAAATCAATGTATATGAGGTGAGTTCCCGCTTGTGTTTTCAATACGGGGGTAACTGCTTCTCTGATATCGGTCACCTCCCCCACTGCCGTTACGATTACGGTTCCGGGAGCAAATACTGTTTTTCCGTCGGGATATTTCTGAACCATGGAAAGCGAATCTTTTCCCGTTGGTATATTGATCCCCAGTTCAATGGCAAAATCGCTGATGGCTTTCACGGCATTGTAAAGACGGGCATTCTCTCCCTTGTTTCTGGCCGGCCACATCCAGTTGGCACTCAGTGACACACCGTTCAGACCGTCCTTTAAAGGTGCCCAAACCAGGTTTGTCAGTGACTCGGCAACAGCAAGGCGGGATCCCGCTTCGGGATTGATCAAACCGCTAACCGGCGCATGACCAAGTGCAGTGGCAATACCTTCCACACCTCTGTAATCCAGCGCCATGATCCCCAGGTTATTCAATGGCAATTGTATCGTCCCGGCACATTGCTGCATGGCTACTTTTCCGGTCACCGAACGATCCACCTTGTTGGTCAGCCAGTCTTTGCAGGCAACAGCTTCAACCCGCAACAGGTTGTTCAGATATTCTTTAAAAAGTTTTTCATCATACGTGAGGTCTTTGAAATCCGGTTTTTCCGTCCGGTCGGTCAGAACGGTTTTCGGCGGCTTTCCAAACAGGTATTCCAGCTTAATGTCCACAGGGCAACTCGTTTCATCTTCCCTGAACACGAGGATATGATCGTCTTTTACCTCTCCGACTTTGTAAATGGGCGCTCTTTCCCGTTTGGCAATCTTTTCAAGGGTCGGGTAATCTTTTTCTTTCATCACCAGGCCCATGCGTTCCTGTGATTCGTTGCCGAGAATTTCCTTAACGGAAAGTGTAGGATCACCCACCGGTAATTTTTTAACATCGATCACGGCACCTGCTTCTTCAACGAGTTCGGAAAGGCTGTTTAAATGGCCCCCTGCGCCATGATCATGAATGGAAACGATTGGATTGTTGTCCGATTCGGTCAGGGCCCTGATGGCATTGGCCACTCTTTTCTGCATTTCAGGATTGGCACGCTGCACGGCATTCAGCTCGATGGCATTGCCGTATTCCCCTGTGGCCACCGAGGATACGGCGCCACCGCCCATGCCGATACGATAATTATCGCCGCCGAGTACGACGATCACATCGCCTGGCTCCGGAGCGTCTTTCAAAGCATCTTCCTTTTTTGCAAAACCCACGCCGCCGGCCAGCATGATCACTTTATCGTATCCGTAAATCATTCCGTTTTCCTCATGTTCAAAAGTCAGCAGGCTGCCGTTGATGAGGGGTTGCCCAAATTTATTGCCAAAATCGGAAGCACCATTGGATGCTTTTATTAAAATTTCTTTAGGTGGATGATACAACCATTTGCGTACCGGCGCCTGGTTTTCCCAGTCACGGCTTAGATCAAGACGGGGATAAGACGTCATGTAAACAGCCGTTCCTCCGAGGGGAATGCTTCCTTTGCCACCCGCCATACGGTCACGTATCTCGCCACCGGTACCTGTGGCTGCACCGTTAAAAGGTTCCACCGTGGTTGGGAAATTGTGTGTTTCGGCCTTTAACGATAAAACCGATTTGATTTCACGAACCTGGAACAAGTCGGCATGATCCTGCTTCACCGGCGCAAACTGCTCAATGGAAGGACCTTCGACAAAAGCCACATTGTCTTTGTATGCCGAAACCAGCCTGCCGGGATTTTCAGCGGAAGTTTTTTTGATCAGTGCGAAAAGACTTTCTTTCTTCTCCTGCCCGTCGATAATGAAAGTGCCGTTAAAAATCTTATGGCGGCAATGTTCGGAGTTAATCTGTGCAAAACCGTAAATCTCCGAATCGGTTAATTTCCGCCCGATTTTTTCGCTGATATTCTCAAGGTATTCAATTTCATCATCACTGAGAGCCAGTCCTTCTTCGACATTATATTTGCCGATATCATCGATTGGTTTCACCTGTTCAGGCTTGGCCGGAATATCAAAAACCTGCTGATCAAGGTTATGATAAAGCTGCTGCAACATGGCATCATACTTCACCGGTTTGGGATCTGTCATGAAAAACTGTTCGATGCGAGCAATTCCGTTGATCCCCATGTTTTGGGTAATTTCGACAGCATTGGTGCTCCAGGGTGTGATCATTTCTTTCCGCGGCCCCAGGAAAGTCCCTTTGATCTCTTCCTCCTGAATTTGTCTGGCCCCGCCAAAAAGCCATTCCAGTTTCTGGTGATCCTGTCCGGTCAATTCTTTAAGTGAATGAACAACAAAATATTGTTTCTGTCTAATATGGTAAAAAAATATCATTTCATTCCAAGTTATGGGTACGGGGCTATCCGCTACAAAGATATAAATATGAAATGATACTTACATCAATCTATATGTTTTTCCTGATAAAACAATTGAAATTAGTGGGCGTGTTGCGGAGTGCGGGGTAAAAACACCTTCCAGAGTGCGAAGCTCCCGGAAAAGTGTTTTATCGGGTGGCGGGGTACGCGGTGCGTGGGGCAGTGCATTATATG
>JAOZOO010000068.1:13169-16164 GCA_029933225.1 Bacteroidales bacterium
GGATAAAACATCCAAGTTACAAACCTGGATGAGAGGAGAGGAAGAAAATGATTGATTAGTGATTTGTGAATAGTGATTAGTGAAGTTGTCCTAACTTTGGACTGCGAACTTTTCCCAAAGGGATGCCTTCGGCAAAACATGAAACTTCAGACTTTAAACTCTTTGAGGTTGCGAGGTTCAGATTGCAGTTTAGGGGCAATCGGGTAATCAAATCCTCACTTCTTCATATCCTTCTCCGACACGCCGAACACTTCATCGGGTTCCACATTTCCACGTGGTTCAATATGAACCAGCACATCATAAACATTGGGTATGGCCTTTTTTATTTTCTGTTCCACCCCGCGGGCAATATCGTGTGCTTCTGTCAGTGAAATATCCCCTTCTGCTTCCACATCCAGTGCAATAACATACAGATATGCCATTTTCCTTGCCCGGATGCGGTGCGGGTTTGACGCCCCTTTTACTTTATGTACGGCCTCAATAATTTTTTTATAAATCTCCTCGTTCTCAACACCATCCATCATTTCCAGATTGGCCTGCATAAAAATACGGAAAGCCACAATCATGATATAAACACTCACCGCCAATGCTGTAATCACATCGATCACAGGCATCTTCAGCACAAAAGTGAAGATCAGCCCGGTGAGTACCGAAGCAGATATCACCACATCGTTTTGCATGTTGCGTGCATTGGCGATCAGCATGGCGCTTTCCACTTTCTTCCCCACTCCTTTCAGGTAACCCGAAAGCAGGAACTTTCCAATGATGGAAATGATGATGATGTAAATGGCCAGCGGTTCGGGAATTCCCCGTTCCACAGGATAAATAAGTTTGTTGACGGAAGTAATCGCCAATTGTGCTCCGGCAAAGAAAATAATGAATGCCAGCACTTTTGTGGCAATGGTGTCGGCTTTGTTGTAGCCATAAGGAAATTTGGGGTCGGGCGGACGGGCAATGATGTGGGCCGTATATAAAGTCACCAGCGATGTGATGATGTCACTGGCCGAGTCCACACCATCGGCCACCACAGCAAGGCTTCCGGCAATGATACCGGCCACGATCTTCAACAGAGACAAAAGGGCATTTCCGGCAATGCTCACCTGCGATGCCCTGATGATCTTTTTTTCGCGTGCGCCAACAGCCATGGAAGGTGTTTTTTCTCAAAAATAAAAAAAGCTGCCAAACTTTACAGTAATGACAGCTATTAAAATATCTTTTTGTCGAATTTACAATTGTTCTCCAAGGAACCTTTCGGCTTCGATGGCAGCCATACAGCCTGTTCCGGCGGCGGTCACAGCCTGGCGGAAATGTTTGTCCTGCACATCGCCGGCAGCAAAAATGCCTTCGACACTGGTTGCTGTGGAATCCGGTTTGGTGATTAAATAACCTGTTTCGTCCATTTCCAGCTTACCTTTGAAGATGTCGGTATTGGGTTTGTGACCGATGGCAACAAAGAAACCTTCGATATCGATTTTCTTTTCTTCACCGGTTTTGTTGTTTACCAGGATAGCGCCGTTCAACGCTTTGGTGAATCCCTGTTCAACACCCACGATCTCTTTCACCTCATGGTTCCAAAGAATTTCGATGTTGGGCGTGTTGAAAACCCGCTTCTGCATGGCTTTGGATGCACGAAGCTCATCACGGCGATGGATCAGGTAAACTTTACGACAAAGATTGGCAAGATAAGTTGCCTCTTCGGCAGCCGTATCACCTCCGCCAACAACTGCCACATCTTTACCTTTGTAAAAGAAACCATCGCAAGTGGCACATGCAGAAACACCGCCGCCTTTGAATCTTTCTTCCGACTCCAGTCCGAGATATTTGGCGGTGGCACCCGTAGCGATGATGACCGTTTCTGCCAGCAGTTCATAACCGTCGTCTATGCTCACTTTGAAAGGACGCTTACTTGTGTCCACATTGGTCACCGTTCCCCAGCGGATGTCGGTCTTGAAGCGGGCAGCCTGTTTTTTCATGTCTTCCATCATCTTCGGCCCTTCAACGCCTTCCGGATATCCGGGAAAGTTATCCACTTCGGTCGTTGTGGTCAATTGTCCTCCGGGTTCCATACCCTCGTACATTACAGGTTGCAGATCGGCGCGCGCAGCATAAATGGCTGCAGTATATCCGGCCGGGCCGGAGCCGATAATCAAACATTTAACTTTTTCCATTTTTATGATTTTATTTTTCAGATTTGTCAGTAGCGCTACTTTACTCAATAAAAGTGCCAACGGCAAAATAAATGATTTTCTGTTTAGGAATATGACATTCTGTCTGGATGGGGGGGTATAAAGGGATAATGGAATAGTGGAATGATGGAAAATTGGAATGAATGGGTGTTTTGTCCTGAAATAGATTTACAAAAAAAGTAAACAAAATTCAGGATTTTGTAAAGTGCACCGACTGCACCCATTGCAACAACTGCAACAACTAACTCTCCTTCATCCAATAATTCCCCATCCTCTGCCGTTATTTCTCCAACAATAAATTTTACCTTTGCAGGCCAATTTTAAATATGATGATTAAAAAGTTTATTTCAACAGCTTTTATTGTTCCGGTACTGATTCTGGCAATGGTTTTTCTTGTGCCCGAAAATACTTATGCCCAGAAAAAAAAGAAGCAGCAACTGGCAAAAGAAAAGTTCGAGATGGATGCCCTGGCGCTGGCCTTTGCACGATGCAAGCTCGACCTGTTGCGATATGAATCCGAACAGAAGCCTGAAAATAAAGACCTTTCAAAAGGCCTTGCCCAGATGGCTTTTCTCGAAGGCAGGTTTCGAACCCATTTGTGGGCCAAACATCAGAAGCTGGGCGACTGGGAAGCATTGGACAAAGAGATAAACAGCGTAAAGAAAAAGCTGAGTGTTTGCGTTAAATACCAGAATATTCAGGATGCCATAGAACAGGAAAAAGAAAAAGCAAATTCGGCGAAAAAAGAATAAAAATTATTATCTTTGCAGCCGGAAATTTTTCGGGGTGTGGTGCAGTTGGCTAGCATG
>JAOZOO010000069.1 GCA_029933225.1 Bacteroidales bacterium
ATATTGGTTGAATTGTCGAAAAGGGGGGTTGAATTGTAAAGTGGGTCGTAAGTTAAAGGGCTGAATCCTTATTTCGTTCCGATAGAACCGGACACAATTCTGTTAAATTTTTTCACTTCTTTTTGATCGTCCCAAAATATTTTTCCAATAATATTTGAGCCGCTTCATAAGGTGATATCTTCCCGGCGGTTATTTGCTTTTCGGTATTTCGGATTAAATCTTTGATTTCGGGATTATGATAAAAACTGTCACTCAAGCTTTGAAGGATGGTGTCGTGCAGGATTTTCAGGGACTGGCTTCGCCGGTTTTTTTCAAACCAGCCGTTTTTTTGGGTTAGCTCAATATATTCATCAAGCGCTTTCACAATCTCATCCAACCCTTTGCCATAAAGTGCCGAAGCCGTCAACACCCTGGGAGCCCATCCGCTGGGTAAAAGCGGGAAAAGATGCAGCGCATTTTCATATTCTTTCCGGGCAAGTTCTGCTTTACGTTTGTTATCGCCGTCGGCCTTATTGATCACCACCAGGTCGGCCATTTCCATGATACCCCGTTTGATGCCCTGAAGCTCGTCACCTGCTCCGGCGATCAGCAGCAGCAGGAAAAAATCCACGATATGCGAAACAGCCGTTTCCGACTGTCCCACACCCACGGTTTCGATGATGATCCTGTCAAATCCTGCCGCTTCACAAAGGATTAACGCCTCACGTGTTGCCTGCGCCACGCCGCCGAGGGTTCCGGAAGTGGCAGATGGTCTGATGAACGCATGCGGGTTGGCGCTCAAAGTTTCCATCCGTGTTTTGTCACCGAGGATGCTGCCTTTTGAGCGCTGGCTGGTGGGGTCAATGGCCAGCACTGCCACCTTGTGACCCCGTTTGATCAGATAAATCCCGAATGCCTCGATGAAGGTACTTTTCCCGGCGCCGGGAATGCCGGTTATTCCTAACCGTATGGAATTTCCGGAATGAGGCAGACATTTGCTGATGACCCTGCGTGCAATTTCCTTGTCTTCGGGACGGACACTTTCGATGAGCGTGATAGCCTGGCTGAGCAGGGTGCGGTCACCTTCCAGAATACCTTCCACATATTCATCTGCCGACGGTTTCTGTTTCCTGAATTTTTCCATGCCACCCGTCAAAGCAGGATTAACCTGCGAAGGTTGTTCTACTCCTTTCTGCACATTGAGCGCACTTTTTTTCGGTTTCTTTTTCGTCATCACTCCCTGCCTTTGATGCAAAGATATGGAAAAGCAAAAGATTTTGACGACCACTC
Source organism: Bacteroidales bacterium (assembly GCA_029933225.1). Taxonomy (GTDB): domain Bacteria; phylum Bacteroidota; class Bacteroidia; order Bacteroidales; family F082; genus JAADID01. Next base: position 1,270 of record JAOZOO010000069.1, read on the forward strand.
CTTATGCTTAACCCGCTAAAAAGAAAATCATTAAATTTACCCATTCAAAATTCTTCCCTTTTAAATCAGAAAAAATGACAACAATCACCCGTACATTTGACATCCTCACCCATGCCGAAGAAAATTTCAACTACGATGTGGCCCTTTCGATCAAAAGAAACGGAAAGTGGGAAAATTTCAGCACGGCCGATTACCGCAGATATGTGGACCAGTTCAGCCTGGGTCTGCTTGCTATGGGATTTAAGAAAGGCGATAAAATCGCCACCATCACCAACAACCGTCCCGAATGGAACTTTATGGATTTCGGCATGTCGCAGATCGGCTGTGTGCACGTGGGAATTTATCCCACCATTAGTGAAACGGAGTTCCGGCACATTTTATCTCACTCCGATTCTAAAATCCTGATCGTTGCAGATAAGGAGCTTTATCAAAAGATAAAACCGGTTTTTGACGAAACGGAAAACCTGAAAGAGATCTACACCATTGATCAGGTTAAAGGCGTTAAAAACTGGATGGAAATCTGTGAGTTGGGCGCTTCAAAGGAAAAAGAGCTGCGGCCGTTGCTCGAAAAGCGAAGAGACGATGTACAGCCCGACGACCTTCTTACACTGATCTACACGTCAGGAACTACCGGACTTTCAAAAGGTGTGATGTTAACCCATAACAACGTTGTGAGCAATGTGAAAATGGTTTTTCAGTTTGTCAAGTACCTGAATCCGGGAGACAGGGCTTTGAGTTTTCTGCCGCTGTCGCATGTGCTCGAACGCACGGGAAATTATTTGTGGCAGGCCATAGGACTGGTGATCTATTATGCCGAAAGCATTGACACCATCGGCGAGAACATGAAAGAAATCAAAGTAAATACTTTCATCACCGTGCCGCGGGTTTTCGAAAAGGTTTATGATAAAATCATCAACAAAGGCAGGGAGTTACCGGCCATCAAAAAGATGATCTTTTTCTGGGCTGTGAAAGTGGGCAACAAGTATGACCCCGACCCGAAAAAACGAAGTGCTTGGTACAATTTCAAACTGTCATTGGCCAACAAGCTGATCTTCAGTAAATGGAGAGAAGCCCTCGGCGGTGAACTAAAGGGGGTTATTGCCGGTGGCGCTGCTTTGCAACCCCGGCTGGCAAGGATTTTCTGGGCAGCCAATATCATCGTTCAGGAAGGATATGGCCTGACAGAGACCTCACCTGTGATTGCGGCCAACAATTATTATTTCCCCGGAGTAAAGTTCGGCAGTGTGGGTGTTGTCCCCGAAGAAGTTGATATCAAAATTGCCAAAGACGGCGAAATACTTGCCAAAGGCGATAACCTGATGAAAGGGTATTATAAAGACCCCGAAAAGACCAGAGAAGCCATTGATGAGGAAGGGTGGTTTCACACAGGCGACATCGGCGAGTTGGACGAAAATCGGATGCTGACCATCACCGACCGGAAAAAGGAAATCTTTAAACTGTCGGGCGGCAAATATGTGGCACCGCAACAGGTTGAAAACAAGCTGAAAGAATCGCAGTTTATTGACCAGATCATGGTGATTGGCGAAAACCGGAAATTTACCGCCGCACTCATCGTTCCCGACTTTGTTTTCCTCCACAACTGGTGTGCATTGCACAATGTCAAATACAGAGAAAACATTGATCTGATTAAAAAGCCGAAAGTCATCGCCCGTTACCAGGAAGAAGTGGATAAATACAACGTACAACTGGGTCAGATATCAAAAGTCAAAGTCTTCCGGCTGGTTTGCGAAAGCTGGACCCCCGAAACCGGAGAATTGTCACCCACCCAAAAACTCAAAAGAAAGGTGCTGTTGAAAAAGTACAGCCATTTGGTTGAGGAAATTTACGGGGAGAAGTAGGGGAAATTTCTAATTGATTTAATTGCAATTTATAGAGAATTTTTAAATCCAAATTTCTAAACAAGCCCTGAACTCAAAATCTTAAATAATTGCGGGGTAAAATATGGAATATTCAGCCCTCGTCACTTGCCATATTTTCAAAAAGATATACTTTTGCATCAGGAAAACTCTCCGTAGCTCAGTTGGCAGAGCATCCTGACTGTAAACGTCAGGGGGGTCGCAGGTTCGAGCCCTGCCGGGGAGAAGATATAGAGTTCTTTCAAAAATCATAACTCTCCGTAGCTCAGTTGGCAGAGCAGCTGACTCTTAATCAGCGGGTCGCAGGTTCGAGCCCTGCCGGGGAGACTTTAATAAAACCTCTTTCACACTATTGAAAGGGGTTTTTTTTATGTTTTGATGTTACTGTAGTAGCAGGGCGAGAAGTTTATCCCGGGTAGCGAAGCGGATTCGGGAAGCCCTGCCGGGGAGACACAAAGATTTCCTCATTCCTCCGACGGCTGCCTGGTGATCAGGTTCTTGATGGTGTCGGCACTGAACCCCATGATAAAAACAGCGATCAGCCCTGATATTAAATCCAGGTTCATCAACTGTTCCTTAGCTCCCGAGTTCAAAGCCAGCAAGGCAACGAGAAAGGCTACCAAAAACTTGACAACCTCTATTTTGGTACGTCCGTTCGACCCGGGCCTCCCTGCTTTTAGTATTTGAAGGTTGCTGACGGGATAATGATCTTCTTCCCCTAATTTTATTCTTGTTCCGTCGCGGTCGTTAAAATACACACTAAACACGGCTTCTGCATTGTTGCGGAAATAATGCAAAATGCGCCATCCCTTTTCCTTGCCTATTGTCCTGAAATCCCAGATACATGTAATATCGTTCCTGGCAGAGCTGGCATTCAGTATTTCATTTTCAAAAACCACTTCTATATTAACAGGCTGATTTTGCCTTGGCTGTATTGGACACATGTCTAATGTAAAGGCTTTCTCTTTCAGGGCATTGATTATATCGGAGGCATACACATTTTCGGTAAATTGTTTTCGGAACTGCCGTGCAAGGTTCAGTGCATACCATGTCCTGTTGTTCAGGTTGTCGATAAATTCGTTCTCCCGTGTGGCCATTATGGCCCTTCTGCTTTCATGATTCTCCCATGTTTCAATATAATGCCGGAGAACGTAAAGCCTTTCCACAGTAGAATTGAGCCAGTGATAATGTACCGGTAAAATATTTTTCTTGTCCTTATACTTGCTGTCAGGGGGATCGACGAGGCTTAAAAGGGTTTTCAGCTTCGGTTTCAATTCCTTGTATTTTTCCGTGTTTATTAAGTTCTTGTACACTTCGCCCAGATGAACCACATTCTTGGCAAGCAGTTCGGCCAGGGCATCGTTTTCGTTCGGCATATTGCTTAACATTTCGTTGGCCGATTGTATGTTTTTTTCAGCAAGTAAGAGACTTTCGGAATCAGGAAGGGGAAGCTTTAGTATTTCGTTTACCCCGTCAAGAAGCATATTGACATCATCCATAATCTTTACAGGTGCACCCTGGGCTTTGCCTTTCATATTTTCGAAAAAGTGGTTTACCACATCCAGCTTCCGGATAAGTTCTACCCGCTTCTCCAAACGGTTTATTTCGGTAAGGTATTCCTTGTATATAACGTCGAAGTTTGGGTTTAATGACCTTGTCTTTGCCACCTGGTCGTCCAGCCTCATCCGTTCCACCATGATGTTGACCCTTAGATCTGATTTAACATTATTGGAGATGGAGCGGGTTTTTGTGTGAATCTTGTTCAATCGTTTTTTAAGTTCATTCCGTTTGAGCCGGTTGGGTATCCAGAGATTGAGAAACAACGAAACCGCACCTCCAAGGGCAAGAACGAAAAATATGATCAGATTGCTCCAAAATATTTTAGTACCCTCATCATAGTACTGAAGTTTTATTTTCAGGGGGATCATCTTTGACGGGGAATTAAGAGCCAGGTTGCCGGCTGATTTGTATTTTAATGCCAGGTTGGCTTCTTTTACTTCATCCCTGAATAAACCTGAAAATGCGGAAGAATAATAGGAGCTGGGAATATTAATGCTGACCGGGGTGGTGATGCCTGCTTTGCATAAAATACCTGTATCGGTGATGAATTCACCTGGTTGCTTAATGTGAAGCGACAAGTCGATATAATAATCATTTCCATCATCGTTCTTTAACACGATCAAACCTTCTTTGCCTCTCCTAAAAGTAATTTCGGGTGAATTTGGGTTTGGAACATCCAGCGACAGATTTAACGGGAAATCAATCCCGATAATCGTCAAATGAGCCACTTCCTCATTGTTGTTTAACAATGTGGTGGTATATTCACCTATCGCATTGAAAGAATTAACTTTTACTTTCACGGTCAGGATACTGTCGGTTTTTATCTTTTTTGCAGTAAATACGGGCTTGTAATTCTCCTCGCCCTGTAAACTGAAAAGTATCTGTGCAGGGATCACCTTTTTTAAATTAACATTAATAATCGTACCTGCAGAGAGCAATAAGTTAACAGGCTTCGGGGAATCATTTCGCAGACTGAGAAGTGCAGAACCTGATTGTGAATTTTTATCAATTATTATGACAGGTTCGTGCCCAAGAACTGTTAGCTTCTGCGCATTTACGGTTAATGAGCTGAGGGCAGAAAATACAAGAACAAAAATGATGGGTAATACAGTTTTCATCGCTCCCGGTATTTAATTAAAAATCTAAAGATAGGAAAAATAGCTGTGAAGTCAGTTACACAACCCACGTTTTGTTCTGTAATGAAGTAAGTTTTAATTTAATAAGCATTTTGCCCTGTTATTCTTTAACAATAAAAGATTTGTCATAAAGAAATACCGAATCTGCTTTCATTAGCAAATATCTGTGAAATGTTATTTCATTCAAAATCATTACCCCCGCCAACCCCCATGAAACAATCGAATGATCATACCTGAACATAAGAAAACCGGATTGAAATCCGGGAAAAATATAATAAAACTGGATTGAAATCCAGAATAATTATAATAATACTGGAATTACTACCGGTCTCAACTTGTGCTAAAAAAGTTTTATGGTACTTGTCAGTTGTTCATAAATCCGTATTAACCCACCTGCGCATCCGCGGCCATCAATTCCAGGCAAATCGCAGCAATCAAATCAAAATAAATTCAGCGTCTCCTTTCACCCGAATTTACTACTTTTGCGCGCATGGAAAACAAGGCAATTGTACTGAGCGGCATAAGGCCCACGGGAAATCTGCACCTCGGTAATTATTTCGGTGCGGTGAAGAATTTTGTGAAACTGCAGGATGAGTTTACCTGCTACTTTTTTATTGCGGATTATCACATGCTGACCACCCATCCGAAACCTGAAAATCTGCAGGGGAATGTCCGGCAGGTGATCATTGAGTATCTTGCTGCAGGACTTGATCCCGAAAAGGCAACTATATATTTACAGAGCGATGTGCCGGAAACGACTGAACTTTATTTGTTCCTCAACATGAATGCGTATAAAGGTGAGTTGGAACGGGTAACCACTTTCAAGGAAAAGGCACGCAAGCAACCGGACAACATCAATGCCGGACTGCTTACCTATCCGACGCTGATGGCAGCCGATATTTTAATACATAAATCTCACCTGGTGCCTGTTGGCAAAGACCAGGAACAGCATCTGGAAATGACCCGCACGTTTGCCCGCCGGTTCAACAGGATGTACAAAGTTGATTATTTCCCTATTCCGCGGGCATTCAATTTCGATGATGAGCTGGTAAAAATTCCGGGATTAGACGGTTCCGGAAAAATGGGCAAATCCGAAGGTGAAGGCAATGCCATTTTTCTCGGAGAGGATCCGAAAACAATTCATAAAAAGGTCATGCGGGCAGTCACCGACAGCGGACCGACAGAAAAGAATCAGGAAAAATCAGAACCTATTCAAAATTTGTTTACGCTGATGGGGGTAGTTTCCGATCCGGAAACTGTTCAGTATTTTGATGACCAGTATAACAATTGTACAATCCGTTATGGTGATCTGAAAAAACAATTGGCGGAAGACATCATTAAATTTACGGAACCTTTCCGTGAAAGGATCAAAGAGCTGGCTGCCGATAAAGCATACATTGACAAAGTTATTGAAATGGGTGCCGAGAAAGCCCGTGCCAGTGCCGTTCCGACAGTGCGGGGAGTTCGCGAAATCATTGGTTTCAGGAAAATTTATTAACCTGCAATTGTCCTGATAATTATAATTGAAACAACGAAAGTCTCCCCCTCGGGGGACCTGCCCGACTGCGTCAGTCAGGTGGGGATGCCGAAGGGCAAAGGGGGTCAAAACACGAAAATATTAACAATTGAAACAACAACTTTCTCCCCCTCCGGGGGAGATGCCCGAAGGGCAGAGGGGGGTTACAGAACCCGAAAAAGCAGTACTTGTCGGGTTGATCACACCGGGACAGGGCAAGGACAAGGTGAATGAATACCTTGACGAACTGGCCTTTCTGGTGGAGACGGCCGGAGGTATTCCCGTGAAACGGTTTACCCAGTCGCTACCCTTTCCCAACCCCAAAACTTACGTGGGAACCGGAAAGCTAGAAGAGATCAGGCAATATGTGAAAGCTACAGGTGCCGATATGGTTGTGTGTGATGATGAATTGGGCCCTTCACAAATACGGAACCTGGAAAAAACTCTGGAATGTAAAATCCTCGATCGCACCAACCTCATCCTCGACATTTTTGCCAAACGGGCACAAACGGCTCATGCCAAAGTGCAGGTGGAACTGGCACAGTACCAGTACCTGCTGCCCCGGCTAACCCGCATGTGGACACACCTTGAAAGGCAACGGGGAGGTATTGGTCTGCGTGGACCCGGTGAAACCGAAATAGAGACCGACCGCCGTATCATCCGCGACAAGATCACACTACTCAAAAAGAAACTGGAGCAGATCGACAAACAGAAGGCCACGCAGCGTAAGAACCGCGGCAAACTGGTCCGGGTGGCACTGGTGGGTTACACCAATGTGGGCAAATCCACGCTGATGAACCTGATCAGCAAATCTGAAATTTTCGCTGAAAACAAGCTGTTTGCCACGCTGGATACTACTGTCAGGAAGGTAGTTATCGAAAACCTGCCGTTCCTGCTGTCCGACACGGTTGGATTTATCCGTAAGCTGCCGCACGATTTGGTGGAATCTTTTAAGTCCACGCTGGATGAAGTGCGCGAATCGGATATCCTTGTGCATGTTGTGGACATTTCACATTCCGAATTTGAAGATCAGATAAAAACTGTGAACCAGACACTTGCCGAAATCGGCGTTGCCGACAAACCGGTGATCATGGTATTTAACAAGGTTGATCTTTATCAGTTCATTAAAAAAGACGAGGACGACCTGACTCCGGCAACATCTGAAAACATGACCCTCGAAGAGCTGAAAACAAGCTGGATGGCCAAAGACAATCATCCCTGTATTTTCATGTCGGCCAAAACAAAGGAGAATTACGAACAATTCAAAAAACTGCTTTACAAACATATCCGTGAGATTCATGCCATAAGATATCCGTATAATGATTTCCTGTATTAGGTGTTCACGCAGCGACGCGGCGCCAGACATGTTTTGATGATTTAATTGAAGTTTTTTACGAAATGTATTATTTTTGTGATAATTATGATTGATAAAACCACCATAATCAAAGAGCTTAAAAAACATCTTCAGGATAAACTGGGAGATTACATCCAGGATGTTATTTTATTTGGCTCACAGGCAACCGGGAAAGCAAGCCGGGGTTCGGATTATGATATTCTGATATTGGTCAAAACAAAACCGGATTGGGAACTTAAAAATGCCATTTCGGATTATTGTTATGATATAGAATTGAAATACGAGCTTTTCCTTGATACGCATATTTTGTCAAAGGATGAATTAAACACACTAAGAGGAAAACAACCAATTTTTCAAAACGCAATCCAAAAAGGGTTATACGCATGACTTTAAGTGATGAGGACAGGAAACAGATGATAAAATATCGGCTTGAACAGGCCAAAGAAACAATTGATGTTGTTGACCTTTTGATAACCAACAATAAACTTGCTGCTGCTATAAACCGCATTTATTATGGAATATTTTATTCGTTACTGGCGCTTGGATTAAAATACAGATTTGAAACTTCAAAACATCTCCAACTGATTGGTTGGTTCACAAAGAGTTTATCAGAACCGGTAAGATAGAGGTTGAATACGGCCAGATTTTAAGGAAATGCTATGAAAGCCGGCGAAGCGGGGATTATGATGCTTTTCCCGAATTCTCGAAAGAAGATGTAGAATCCCTTTTGCGAATATGAAAAAATTTATTCAACGAATAAACGATTTTCTAAAAGAATAATACTATAATTCTCAGCTTCGAAAAAAACCTGATATTTGCCGGATGACGTCTCTTTTCATAATCATTGCCGTTATCATCCTATTGATCATCTTGTTTCAAAAGATGGTTAAAGCGTTTGAAAACCCCAAAACAACCCATGAGCAAACACCCGCTGATTTCGATATTCCTTTTGAAGAAATCCGATTCGAAACGAAGAACGACAAGCAATGTTACGGCTGGCTGATCAGGGATAAAAAAACTTCACCAACTGTTATTCTGGTGCACGGCTGGGGGCGAAACGTAGGGCGGATGTTGCCCTACATTAAAAACCTGTATGGGAAAGGATACAACCTGCTGGCTTTTGACTCAAGGAACCATGGTAATAGCGATGAAGATGACCACTCGACAATGAAAAAGTTCGCCGAAGATATTTCGGCTGCCATTGATTTTATCGGGAAACAAACAGATATCACCAATAAAAACATCGGTGTTATCGGGTTATCCATCGGCGGTGCGGCAACCATTTACGCTGCCGGGCATGACGACCGTATCAAATGCGGCATAACTGTCGGGGCGTTTGCCAATCCGCTGAATATGATGCGCCATCAATTAAGCAGCCATTATGTGCCCTTTTATCCGATCGGCTGGCTGCTGATCAAATACCTCCAGAAGCGGGTAGGTTTTCAATTTGAGGAAATTGCTCCCGAAAGATTCATCGGGAAAACCAATGCCAAAATACTGTTGATTCATGGCAAAAACGACGAAACCGTTCCGTTTTCCAATGCCGAACGATTGGTTGCATCCGGAAAAGAAAACATTTCACTCTGGGGCATTCCGGGCAGGGGACATTCCGATTGCCATCTCGAAAAGGGGTTCTGGGAGAAGGTGGAAAGTTTTTTGAACGATAAATTGAAATAACTCCACGCGGCGACGCGGCGATCGCTGCGTGAAAAGATATTTTTTGAATGACCGCCCCGAATTACTACTTTCGCAAATCATGAACAGGCAAGTCCTATGAAAAGAATCCATCTTTTACTGCTTTCCATCCTTTCGGGATTGTTGTTCTCACTGGCCTGGCCTGAACGGGGATTCAGTCCGTTGATATTCTTTGCATTTGTACCGCTGTTTTTCATCCAGCAACAACTCGGCGATTCGAAAAAGAAAGGAATGTTCTGGTATGCGTGGCTGGCATTTTTCATCTGGAATGCCCTGACGACATGGTGGATTTGGAATTCAACAGGTGTGGGCGCCATTCTTGCCATCCTGCTGAATTCTTTATTCGTGGCCGTTATTTTCTGGCTTTTCCATATTTCCAAAAAGAAACTCTATGAAAACAAAAGGGGTTTTTTCATCTTGATTTTTTACTGGATCAGTTGGGAATATTTCCACATGAACTGGGATTTGAGCTGGTCGTGGCTGAACCTCGGCAATGTTTTCGCCTCTGCTTACAAATGGATTCAATGGTATGAATATACAGGTATTCTCGGCGGAACCGTTTGGGTGATTGCCGGAAATATTGTTGCTTTTCAATTCATCAATTACCTGTTTATCCGAAAAGAAAAAAGACCGGCCATTTTGTACGGCATTATCTTTCTTATACTTATCATCGTTCCCGTTTCCATTTCATACCGGATGTACAATCATTATGAAGAAAAAGGGAAATCCGTTGAAGTCGTCGTCGTTCAGCCTAATTCTGACCCTTACAATGAACAGTACGATCTTGATCCGGACACTTTGCTGGACCGAAATCTGAAACTGGCTGAAAAAGGGATAACCGACAGCACACGATTTCTTGTATTCCCCGAGTCAACATTGTATGATGGCAGGTACGGCATCTGGGAAGAAGCGCTCACGAGATCTCCCCTGCTGAACAAAGTCAGGGCTTTTGTCGTTAAATATCCTCAATTGAACATTGTCATCGGTGCATCCACTTACCGGATGGTCGGAGGAAACGAGAAAATAGATCATGCAGCCCGTAAATTCAGCAACAGCGACAGGTATTATTATGCTTACAACACGGCTTTTATGATCAACCGTTCGGGCATTACCGGTATCCATCACAAATCGAAACTGACACCCGGTGTCGAGATTATGCCTTCATGGGGCATCCTGAAACCGCTGGAAAAACTGGCGCTAAACCTCGGCGGAACCATCGGCACATTAAAAAAAGATGATTCAACCGTCGTATTTTTTGACAAAGAAGGCATTGGTGTTGCTCCTGTAATTTGCTATGAATCTGTTTACGGGGAGTTCGTGGCCAAAATGATCAGGAAAGGAGCGGGATTGATCTTCGTGATCACCAACGACGGTTGGTGGGGCGATACCCCCGGCTACCGTCAGCACTTTCTCTTTTCGGTATTGCGGGCTGTTGAAACGCGCCGTTGCGTCGCACGTTCGGCCAATACGGGCATTTCAGCTTTTATCAACCAGCGCGGTGATGTGTCGCAAAAAACAAAATACTGGGTTCCGGCAGTCATCAGACAAAATTTACAGGTCAATACCGAAGAAACCTGGTACGTAAAACACGGAGACTACATCGCCGATATATCCATTTTTATCAGCATCTTCATCTTTTTAATCGCCCTGGTCAGGGGATATCTTCGTAAAAAGAAAAGTTTGTTTTAAAAACACTTTGCTTCAAATCAGCCCCTTTTCAATTACTTTAAGTCGGGAAGTTGAAGCCGATTGATGGCACAGAATATCTGACAAAATGTTTTTATGAATTTTTAACCTCTCACGACAGGAAAAAATGACAGTTAAAATACAGCAGGCATTATAATTGCACAGGGATAATTTGTAATTTTGCAGACGATATGGAAGACGAAAATTTCAAAAGGGATTTAGATGAATTGTTCCACCTGTTTCAAAAGGTGGTACAAAATCGTGACATGAGCGATGTTCCGGGTATGGATAAGTTCATGTTGCAGCAATTGCAGTTCCTTTTCAGTAATTACGATCAGATGAAGGACAGGATTGCCGATCAGTTGGAAGGACAGTTTGGTAATTCCATCAAAGATATGGTACACGCCCTTGTTGTGCAGTTGCGTGAAGAGGTAGGTGAAAACGACTTGCTTACCGGACAAAAAGTAGAAGAAAAAAAGCCACAAGTTGCCATCAACGAAAAAGAAATTGACATTGCCAAAATTGATGAGATGCTGAAAAACCCTAACCTCACGGAAGAACAGGTCAATAAATTACTGGACCGCAGAGCTGAACTTTCCTCATAATATTTCACCCGGAACCTGATAATCTTTTATTTATGGCATTTGACCCCAGGGCTTACTTTTCCAACTATTTTAAAAAGAAAAAACCTTTTACGATCGTTACCGATATTCTGTTTATCGTGCTGATTATTTTGCTGATCATTCCCGGAACAAGAAAAGAGGTTTCTTCCTGGATGATCCGTTTAACGTCTTTTCCCCCTTCATCACTTGATAAAGATGAACAATACAGCATTAGTCAGACCGCCCTGATTTGGGAGCTCTACGATGAAAACGGACAAACTGTAAATCTGGGGAAATTGAATGAAAAACCTGTCTTTCTTAATTTCTGGGCTACTTGGTGCCCGCCGTGCATTGCCGAAATGCCGGGAATTCAGGAATTATATGAACAATACAAAGACAAGGTGAATTTTGTTTTTGTAACCAATGAAAGGCCTGAAACCGTTAAAAAGTTTGCAGTCAAACATAATTATACAGATTTGCCGTTTTATTTTACCGGTACGGTTCCATCTGATTTTGCAAGCAACAGCATCCCTGCAACGTTCATTATCAGTAAAAAAGGAAAGGTCGTGCTGACCAAAAAAGGCGCTGCCCGATGGAATACCGGAAAAACAGAAAGACTGTTAAAACAATTGATCAAAGAATAAGCCGTTATAAGTTCAAATATTATCTTTGCCACTTGAAACAGTACAAGAATATGAAAAAGATAAAAGTCGTTTTACTTCTTTTGGCAGTAATATTCCTCACGCAGGAAATTATGGCCCAGGCACTCAGCGAAAGCACAAAACGTAAATTCACCGTGGGTGTTAACCTGTACACAACATGGTGGCAAACCGATTTCGTAAATCCTGCAGTGAAACCACGAACCATTCACCAGGGAGTGGATGTCTTTTTCATGTACAATGTGGCTTTCAAACCCAACAGCCTGAATGCCTTTTCCATCGGACTGGAGATCAGGAACGAAAACATGTACACCAATGCAACCATTAATGATATTCATGCCGACACCATCGTTTTTACACCCATCGAAGAAAATTATAAACGATCAAAAGTCAACTTTACTTACATCGGAATACCGGCGGAACTGAAGTTCAGGACCAAAAAAGGATTCAAGACAAACATTGGTTTTAAAGTCGGTTACAAGATTGACAGCAAACAGTTGTTTGTGGGCGACCGTCCGAGCGATAATAAAAGTGTAAAGGTGAAAACCAAACGAGTCAACCAGACGGAAGATTTTTCTTTTGGCCCGTACCTTCGTATCGGATATAAATGGATCACCGTGTATGCCTACTACGAAATATCCAAGAAATTCAAATCTGATCTGGGGCCCAAAGTTTCAGCGGTTTCGCTGGGGATATCCGTTACTCCTTTTTAACGACCTCCATCAATCAGTATAAACAACCCAAAGCAATACCGTTCCGGTAATTTTCAGGCTTTCTTTGTCAATGACGGACATGTTGTCGCCGGTTGTATGCCAGTATTCAAAGAAGGTTCCGTTTGAACTTTCCGGGCGAAGATCGATGATATCAATGGAAGGTACTTTCAGGTATTTGTTTACAAAAACATGGTCATCGCTGATGGCCGGGCCCTTCTCGGAAAGGAAATAATCACCGTAACCCAAATCCTGTGCCTGCAGCCAGACTTTATCCTGATAATAGCGGGCATATTCCGTGGAATAACCCTCTTTTCGGAAAGCCGGATCGGCAGCGCCTACCATATCGAGCAGAATACCGAATTGTGCCTTATATCCGTAAACATGCGGATTTTTTGCCCAGTATTGTGACCCCAGTCCCCAGTATTCTTCATTTGATAATCTTAAATCGGTTGGCGGCCCCCAGTCTTCGAGGTCAAACAAAACAATGTCAACCCCCACACCGGGATTTTTGAGGTGAAACTGCCTGGCCATTTCCAGCAAAACGCCCACGCCGCTGGCGCCGTCATTGGCTGCATCAATGGGTGTGCGGTGTTTGGAAGCATCAGGGTCATGGTCGGCAAAAGGCCTTGAATCCCAGTGAGCCATGAGCAAAATCCTTTTTTTGTTGGCAGGATTGAAAGAAGCAATGATGTTGGCTCCGCTGCGGACGATTTTGTCATACGTCCGGGCTTTGAACTGCTGAACGATCACCGTATCACTGTATTGCTTCAACTTTCCGGTAAGCCAGCTTAAACATGCATCGTGCGCTTTCGTTCCCGGTACCCTGGGGCCGAATGAGATTTGTTTTTCTACAAAATAATAGGCCGTGTCCGCATTGAATACGGGGACGGTAACTTCTTTTTTCTGAACGGGATTGCTTTTCGCCTGGGTGGTTTTGTGTCCCTGATCACAGGATGACAGTCCTGCGACAACAACCAACAGCGAAACAATAAAAAACCGGAATCTCATCTTTTTAATATTAATGCCCAAAAGTAGATAAAATGTTTTGTGGTTGAATAAATTTTGATGAATGCCACAGATTTTCAATTTTTTCGACGCTGATGTGCGCTGATTATTATGATTTATGAACGTCGCGTCGCTGCGCCGTTGCGCGAAAAAATCAAACCCATTCTGATTGTTCCCCGAATTTTCCGCTAAAAACCAGTTCTTTCAGAGATTTTCTCTTGCGCTCTTCCATCTCTGATTTGTACATGTCTTCCGGCAGTTCATCCGGGTTCCCGTAATACCCGATGGCTGTGACGGAGATTACCTGGTAATCGTCAGGGACATTAAACAATTCAGCCGCCTTTTCAGCATCAAAGCCGCTCATCTGGTGGCTAAAAAGTCCCTGATTTACCGCTTCGGTGACCATCATGGCCACGGCCTGCCCGGTGTCGTATTTGAAAGTAACATTATTCTTCCCGTTGTATTCGTGGGTTTTCTTTCCGATGTTCAGGATGAGCACGGGTGCTTTGCAGGCCCACTGCCGGTTCCATTCCACAAGTGTTTCACAAATTCTGTCCCAAGTGCCGTCACCTTTAATTCCCACGATGAACCGCCAGGGTTGTTCGTTGTAAGCCGACGGTGCCCAGCGTGCCGCTTCGAGGATGCTTTGCAGTTTTTCTTTTTCGACAGGTTTTTCGCTGAAAGCCCGCGGACTCCAGCGCTGTTGCAGTAATTCGTTGATGGGATGATTGTTTAGAGTTTGTTTTTTCATGTGTTTATCATTTTGCGATAATCATTATTCTCCATTAACCGACGGGTAAAACCTGTCGGTTATGGGAGGTTCTATTTTATGAAGGATTGAATAAATAATAGACTAAATTAATGTTTTTTTGCTTTGAAGTATGTAAACGTAAAACATGGTATCAAAGACTTGATATAAAAAAAGCCCGCCTTCGTCTGCGTTTTACATGACTATGGCGGGCGGTGTCGGGGTGGGGAGATTCGAACTCCCGGCCTCTACGTCCCGAACGTAGCGCGCTAACCGGACTGCGCCACACCCCGTGATTTGGGCCTGCAAAATTAATAAATTACCTGATTAATATC
>JAOZOO010000334.1 GCA_029933225.1 Bacteroidales bacterium
TTCGGTAGTGTCCCCTATTTTGTGTAAATCCGCTACCTTGTAACGTAAGGAACCCGTAGGGTGACTGGAGTTACAAGGTAGCGGCAAAATTTTATTAAGCCACTGGAGACTGTAAGTTTACTTGTGTATAAATCATTTTTTTTGTATATTCACAAAAACAAGGAGAACTTACAGATGAAGCTTACGCCTAAACAAATCGAAAAGCTACAAGATGATCTTAACAATTGTCGGACAGCAGAAGACCTGCTTGGCACCAACGGTGTCATCAAAAATCTGATAAAAGGCTTGTCCGAACAAATATTACAAGCCGAGCTCACTCATCTCTTGGGTTATGAGAAACATGACGTTGATGGGAATAATAGTGGTAATAGCCGCAATGGTTCCACTAAGAAAACTCTCAAGTCCGATTTTGGCCCGATCACGCTGGATATTCCCCGGGACAGAAATGGGGAATATGACCCTGGTTTGATCCCTAAACATCAACGCCATCTGGGAAAAATTGATGAAATTATTGTTTCACTCTACGCCAAAGGCATGACCACACGGGACATTAAAGAACATCTGCAACAGCTTTATGGCGTGGACGCGTCGCCGAGTTTCATATCAAACGTGACCGAACGCATCCGTCAAATTGTCGTCGAATGGCAGGCGCGACCGTTGGAATCCATTTATGTCATTGTCTATTTTGATGCCATTCATTACAAGATACGTGAAGATGGTAAAATCATCTCCAAAGCCGCCTATACCTGCCTTGGCATCAACCAAGAGGGTAAAAAGGACTTACTGGGTATCTGGGTCGATCAGGCAGAAGGCGCCAACTTTTGGCTGTCCGTTTTGACTGATCTGAACAATCGCGGCGTTCAGGATGTACTGATTGCCTGCGTAGATGGCTTAAAAGGTTTCCCAGAGGCGATTACCACCATTTTTCCAGACACAGAAGTCCAACTGTGCATTATCCATCAAATTCGAAACTCGCTGCGCTATGTGGCGTCTAAAAATAAAAAAGAGTTTATCAAAGATCTTAAAACGGTCTATCAAAGCCCGACCAAAGAAAACGCGGAGTTGCAACTCCAACGATTAGATGAAAAATGGGGCGCTAAATATCCCATTGTTATCAACTCATGGAAAAATAACTGGG
>JAOZOO010000335.1 GCA_029933225.1 Bacteroidales bacterium
GAAAAGGTTCATATCCTTTCGCCCGAAAGCGATCTGTTCATGAAAATAGGAAAAATGTACATCGAAGAGTGGGAGAAGGAGTTTGGGAAAGGTGAGTTTTATCTTGCCGATAGTTTCAACGAAATGGATGTTCCTTTATCCGACGATCCTGAAACAGCGAAGAAGGAGCTGGCAGCGTATGGCGAAGTGGTGTACAAGCCGATCCGCGAAGCAAATCCTGATGCTGTCTGGGTAATGCAGGGCTGGACATTCCCGTATCACCGCGATAAGGACGGAAAGCTGTTTTGGACTCCTGACAGACTCCGCGCAATGATGTCGAAAATTCCGGATGATAAGTTGCTGATACTTGATATGGCCAATGAGTACAATGCCTTATTCTGGAAAATAGATTATTCATGGAAAATGTATAAGGGGTTTTTCGGAAAGCAGTGGATTTACTCTTTCATCCCGAATATGGGCGGGAAAGTGCCTTTGAATGGTGTGCTTGATTTTTATGCCACGGCACCAAAAGAAGCCCTGCATTATAAAAACAAAGGAAATCTGGTCGGCTTTGGTTTTGCTCCCGAAGGAATTGAAAACAACGAGGTTATTTATGAACTTCTTTCAGACTGGGGATGGAGGACAGAAGAGATCGATCTGGACAGTTGGCTTGAAATGTACTGTAAAGCACGTTATGGTGGTTATCCGCCTGAAATGAAAGAATCGTGGGACCTGCTTCGGAAATCCTGTTTTGGTACCTTTACAGATCATCCTCGTTTCCGGTACCAGTTCCGGCCCGGGGAAAAAGTGAAAGGAACTGTTCATCAATCGGAGGATTTTACGAAAGCTGTGAAACTGTTTTTAGAGTGCTCGGATGAATTAAAGGGGAGTAAACTGTATGTTTATGATGCTATTGAATTAGGAACGCAGCTACTCGGTTTGGATGTTGACAATAAATTATACAAAGCACAAAATGCCTCCGGGAGTGAGTGCTTTAAGCTTTATGAGGAAGCAATTAATGAGATGAAATTCATTGACCGTTTGTTGGCTTCGCACCCAAACCACAAGTTGGAAAACTGGGTGGAATTTGCCCGTGATTTTGGTGATACACCTGAAGAAAAACAGTATTACGAAAGTAATGCCAAACGCCTGATCA
>JAOZOO010000336.1 GCA_029933225.1 Bacteroidales bacterium
GGCTTCTTAACCTTAAACCACACCCTTACCCTGAGCTCAACCTTTCAGGACTCCCGCGCACAGGCCTTCTTCGACCTGAAAGGTATGGCCAGGCAGCAT
This sequence comes from Bacteroidales bacterium, assembly GCA_029933225.1. Classification (GTDB taxonomy): domain Bacteria; phylum Bacteroidota; class Bacteroidia; order Bacteroidales; family F082; genus JAADID01. Next base: position 100 of record JAOZOO010000336.1, read on the forward strand.
TCTTTTCGGATGAAAGCACAGGTCGTCCCGATGGGACTAATTTTTATATTTACTTTTTCACCAGACTTGCCCTCCGGGCTGCATCCGGTGTTACAAACAGGCTGTGCGCAAGCAAATCTCCTGATGACTATCATTGCATAGTTCGGGGAACAATTCAATTTTTTCCGGCAATAGATAGTAAAGTCATCTAAAGATTGCGCGCAGGATTTTGGGTTAGGTTTGGGTTTATGATGCCGGTACGGTTGGTAATGGGGAAATCCGCCCTCGCTGCCCCCTAACCCCCTGAAGGCCGAATCCCGCCCATACGAAGTCATTGCGAGGGCTAAGTCCCCCGGGAAAACGTGTGCCCACAAAAGTAAATGACAACAGAAATTCGGTTATTATTAGTAGCCCGTAGCATTGTTCAATGTTCATTGAACAGTGTTCAAGTGCGGTTTATAATGGCTTGTAAAACAATCAGATTATCAGGGAATTACATAAAGTTGTCATTAGTAGCGGGCTGGAATGTGCGTTGGCGCGTAGCAATCCGTTTGAGGTTACGGCTGCCATTTCATAGCAAACAGATTGCTACAGCATCCCCACCCGCAATGCCAGGTTTGATGCTTCGCAATGACGCGTAAAAGCAATGACGGGGTAATTGAATGGGAGGCAGGCCTGTGGGCGGAACTCCCGAAAGGTCGGAATAGCAACAGAGGTAAGGATTTATGATTTTGATATACGATTTACGAATTCGATTTGCAATTTACGAAGGCCCCACATAGCCTTAAACTTTTACCCATACCGGCTTCTTAACCTTAAACCACACCCTTACCCTGAGCTCAACCTTTCAGGACTCCCGCGCACAGGCCTTCTTCGACCTGAAAGGTATGGCCAGGCAGCATTCTTTTCGGATGAAAGCACAGGTCGTCCCGATGGGACTAATTTTTATATTTACTTTTTCACCAGACTTGCCCTCCGGGCTGCATCCGGTGTTACAAACAGGCTGTGCGCAAGCAAATCTCCTGATGACTATCATTGCATAGTTCGGGGAACAATT
>JAOZOO010000337.1 GCA_029933225.1 Bacteroidales bacterium
AAAAAATTAACGGCGAATATTTTGTGGAAACAAATATAACAAAGAATGGCTGAAAAAAGAAAGATTTAATCATACTTTTATTATCTTGACCCCCGTTTTTGAAGTAACCAAAATCAGATTTTATACGATGAGAAGAAATACGTTATTTGTTTTTGTTTTTGTATTGTTTTCTTTTGGTTTAAAGGGGGCAGATACACTGACTGCAATGAAGGATCCCATTCCCGTAGATAAGGAGGTTCAGCATGAGCTGACGCTAAGTCAAAAGATTGATAATGCTTTCAGGCCGGTTGTGGACTTTATGACCAAAATACTTTTCTGGGATCCGTTTGCCGCAACAGGTATTCACGATGCTGTAACGTATGATAAGGAAGGAAATGTGGTTTATGATAAAGAAGGTAAGCCAATCATGCACAATATTCCTTTTATTGTTGCCTGGCTGATTTTCGGGGCCATTACGTTTACCATCATGATGCGGTTTATAAACTTTAGGGGGTTCAAACATGCTTTTGACATGGTGCGTGGGGTGTATGACGATCCTGATGATCCCGGAGAGGTTAGTCACTTCCAGGCACTTACCACTGCACTATCAGCGACTGTAGGGTTAGGTAATATTGCCGGGGTGGCCATCGCCATCTCGATTGGTGGACCGGGAGCTACCCTCTGGATGATCATTGCCGGATTGCTGGGGATGTCTTCCAAATTTACGGAATGTACGCTGGGTGTCAAATACAGAAAAATTGACAAAAACGGCGTTGTATCCGGAGGGCCGATGTATTATCTGAGTGAAGGGCTGAAAAAAAAGGGAATGAAAACACTTGGGATGGTGCTGGCCGGTTTGTTTGCTTTACTTGTTATCGGCGGGTCATTTGGCGGAGGCAACATGTTCCAGGCCAACCAGTCATTTGCCCAGTTGGCTTATCTGGTTCCAAGTGTCGAGAAACATGGTGCATATTATGGGATTATCCTCGCTATCCTTGTTGGTATCGTCGTCATCGGCGGCATCAAGAGTATTGCAAAGGTTACGGACAAAATTGTGCCTTTTATGGCTGTTTTGTATGTGGGCACGGCGCTGATCATTATTGCCATTAACATCCAGCATACCGGGGACGCTTTTTATCTGATATTTCAT
>JAOZOO010000338.1 GCA_029933225.1 Bacteroidales bacterium
CTCGGGCACTCGATGGGCGGATTTGTAGCGCTGGATTGTGCCATCCGCTATCCTGAATATGTTTCGAAACTTATATTGGCATCAACATCCGCTTTCTGTTCTGAACGCAATGAGGCCCTTTTCAATGATTGGGTTGCCTACCTGGAAAGTGATATGAGTGCCGAACTGTGGTTCCGGAATATGTTTTACTGGATATTCTCCAAACAGTTTTTTGAAGACACGGCTACAGTAAATGAAGCCGTTCGCCTGTCCGTTGCATATCCCTATCCGCAAAGTAAAACTGCTTTTAAAAATCAGGTCGGCACCCTCGAAAAGTTCAACTGCCGCGAGAGTCTGCCGGATATTACATCCGAAACCCTCGTGATCGGCGGAACGGAAGATCTGATCTTTTCACCCGAAGAAAGTACAGCTGTGCTAAGTGCCATTCCGGAGGTCACATTTTCTTTTATTCGACAAGCTGCCCACGCTTTGCATGTGGAAAAGCCGCAGGAGTTTACGGCTATGGTGAAAAGATTCCTCGGATAACATCGCCGCTTGCAATGGCAGACTAAGAAACAACCGAATAACATTGAACTTATTGTATATTGCTTGTATTCAGGTGATTTTCCTTCTGTTTTTATGTGATATTGGCTGACCCTTAACCTTTTCTGCCTGTTTACGTTTAAGGAAACGGATGACTGTTTCTTTTTACAAATAACGAAAATGTTATATATTTGAAAAGGAACAGGACGTATTTACGTTGAGTAAACTGAACCCAAACAAGCAGCAATTATGAAATCAAGCAAAATTTTCCTGGGCATGGTTCTGGCTTTTTTTCTGTATTTCAACGGAACTGCACAGTCGCCAGCTGCCGGGGCAATCGGGCCGGCAGAACTAAAAAAGAACATCATCAAAGTGAACCTGGTATCACCGGTTTTTCTGAATTTCAGTCTTCAGTACGAACGGGTGATCAACAAATTTTTGTCGGCTACGGTAACCGGACGTTTTATGCCTAAATCAACCGTGCCGTATATCAACTCTTTTTACAACGATATTTTCGGGAGCAGTGATCCGGCTATTGAAGAAGCGTTTAAAGGGATGAAAATATCCAATTACGGCGCCTCGGTTGAGCTGCGGTTTTATGTGGGCA
>JAOZOO010000339.1 GCA_029933225.1 Bacteroidales bacterium
TTTTATTGCTGACGGTAAATTCTTTGGGATTGTCCGGCCAAACCGATACTTTTAAAATGGAACGAAAACACATGGTCAATACACAGATCAGGGCCAGAGGCATCACCTATCAGCCCACGCTGGATGCCATGCTCACCGTACCGAGGCATCTTTTTGTCCCCGACTACCTGATCAACAGGGCCTACAGCGACGGTCCGCTGCCCATCGGTTACGGGCAGACCATTTCGCAGCCCTACATTGTGGCTTACATGACTTCCGTCCTGAAACCTGAAAAAACCGACAAGATACTCGAGATCGGAACCGGATCGGGATACCAGGCGGCTGTGCTGGCCGAGATTGCCGACAGCGTATTCACCGTGGAAATTGTCCCCGAATTGGCCGCACGTGCCGAAAAGCTGCTGAAACAACTGGGATACGAAAACGTGTGGGTGAAAAGCGGCGACGGATATTTCGGCTGGGAAGAGCATGCACCGTACGACAAGATCATCGTGACGGCAGCGCCGGAGGAAGTGCCTCAACCTCTGATTGACCAGTTGAAAGAAGGAGGGAAGATGATTATTCCCGTTGGCGGCGTTTACAGTTATCAGTATCTCATACTGCTGGAAAAGAAAAAAGGCAAGGTGATCGAAAAAACCATGCTGCCGGTACGGTTTGTGCCGTTTACGAGGAAAAAAGGGGAATAGCAAAGCCATGAAAAATCTTTCCAGTTAATCGCTTTCCAACACTTTAATGTTAGAAAGATCAAAAAATTAACAGAATTCATTTTTTAATCTTTGTGTCACTTTGCGCTTCTTTGAGCAACTTTGTGTAATAGCTGTATCACAAAGAACCGCAAAGAAGACACCGGGTTCCACAAAGAGACTCTCTCATTAATGTTGAATTCTTGATTAGACCATTTTTTTTCTTCAGGAAAAAAATTCTTTATAGTGTTGCAGGAATAAAATATACAATTATCTTTGCAGCCGCCCTTGAAGCAAGGGAGTTTAGCTCAGTTGGTTCAGAGCATCCCGACACAGTCGGGAGGGTCATAGGCCAAACAAAGAAAAAAAAGAAGGGAGTTTAGCTCAGTTGGTTCAGAGCATCTGCCTTACAAGCAGAGGGTCATAGGTTCGAATCCTATAACTCCCAC
>JAOZOO010000190.1 GCA_029933225.1 Bacteroidales bacterium
TTTACGATCCTTATTTCTCCATTTGCACAATTCGGTTTTAACGGTGCACGGATTTATAACATGCTGATGGGACTGCTCACGGCTTTTTTTACCTGGAAAATTGCCAGGTATTTCCACTTTCATCAGCCGTGGATCGTTGTGTTTCTCGTTGTTTTCATGCCGGTTTATTTCATTTTGATGTTCACTTCGCTTACCGAAGTGACTTTTAGTTTTTTCATTACGCTGGCCATTCTTCTGTTTTTCAAAAAAAGATACATCTGGTCGGCAGTTGTTTTTTCTCTGCTTCCACTTGCCCGTACCGAAGGAGTCGTGCTGATGCCTTTGTTTATTCTTGCGTTTGTGTTCAAAAGAAAATATTCGACGCTTCCCTTTTTGCTGACCGGTTTCCTGGTCTTTAGCCTGGCAGGATGGCCTTTTCATAATAGCTTTTGGTGGCTCATCACAGATATGCCATATTCCGGTTCGGCAAACGATATTTACGGTAGGGGTCCATTGTTCCACTTTGTTCATCAAAGTCCGAATATTTTCGGATTACTCCCAGGCATATTTTTTATACTCGGTATTTTGGTCATGACGTACAAATGGATTAAGAAAGACCATTTTAAAACAGACGACATTTTTTATTTCCTATTGCTGGTCACCGGATCATTTTTTGTGTTTTTTGCCGCCCATTCTTATGCATGGTGGAAAGGGGTTGGCAATTCGCTGGGGTTGATTCGCGTAATCGGTTCGGTTGCTCCACTGGCGGCTCTCACGGCCATGGCCGGGGTAAGCGTCCTGATCGGGATCAAAAAAAAGCATTGGGTAGCAGTAATATACGTAGCACTTGCAATTGCTTTCGGATTTTTCATCAACGACACGGTTCAGCGTGATAAAAGATACTTTCAGGTCAGCAGACCACAACAACTGATGACGAATGTTGCCGGTTATATGAAAGAAAATGGACTCGACCAATACAAAATCATTTACTACGATCCTTACCTTGCCTTTAAACTATATCTTGATCCGCGGGATGCTTCCAAAAGCAAAAAGCGATTGCCTGTACGGGAAAACTTTTTGTCTTCCGAGCCTGACAGCAGTATCATTGTCTGGGATGCCCATTTCGGGCCCAATGAAGGCAGGATGCCATTGGAAAGGCTGGAAAAACAACCGGATTTAAAGAAACTGAAAGTTTTTAAACCCGAAAAACCGTTCAAAGTATTGGGTGGATATGAATACCAGGTGGTCATTTTTCAAAAACAATAGCTTAAAAAAGCAACAATGTAACTTTGCCTTCCATATACCGTTAGAGTGCATGTAACCCTTAATTCATTAAAAATGAAAAAATTTATTCCAGTCATTTTGATTGTTTCTTTTCTTTTTGTCGAATCCGGATGCAAAAAGGCAATTGATGACGCACTCGACTGTAGCCTTGAGTCAATATTATTATCTGTTGATGCTCAAATTGACAGTACAAACCAGAAGCTGGTTCATTTTGAATTTATCAATAATGATACTGAAGGCAAGTTTACATTGGATTCCGAGATCAAATGGGATTTTGGAGACGGGAAAACAGAAACATCAACAAATCATAAAATCGACCACACCTATGCAGGTCCGGGAGATTATGATGTGAAAGCCACTTACACACTTCGAAAAGGCAAAGACAGTTGTACCGGTCCAAAAGAAATTCCGGTAAGTATTCATTGAGAAATAATTTATCGTTATTACTTGGTGATCCGTAACGTATTATTGGCCATTAACCCAATGACATACGACTGACGGGGACGCATATCGGATGGAAAGAAGTCATGAAATACGAAGATCATGCATTCTCTTCTTTCAGATAATCATAAATCATGAACTGTGACCGGACAGGAACCTCCGAATCCGTTTTACGGTAAGCATTGATCGGATTTAATTTCAACGATCTGGCCTTCACATTATCTGCCAGTTGAATGTCTATGATGTCATGTATTTCTTTCTGTATTTTTTTGTCGTATATGGGGCAGATCACTTCAAAACGATGATCAAAGTTCCGCACCATCCAGTCGGCCGAGCCGAAATAGTACTTGGGATCACCCCCGTTGGCAAAGATGAAAATCCGGGAATGCTCCAGATATTTATCCACAATACTAATGGCATTGATGTTTTCGCTCAAACCTTTTTCACCGGGTTTAAGCACGCAGATACCGCGGCAGATCAGATCAATCTTCACTCCTTCCTGCGATGCCTGATACAGCTTCCTCGCGACCTTCGGGTCCACCAGGTTGTTCAGCTTGATGATGGCCCACGCTTCCTTTCCTTTCCTGGCATTCTTTATCTCCACATTCAACAGTTTGATCAGATTTTTGCGCAGGTAATAAGGTGCTACAAGCAAGTGTTTGAAATGCGGCGGGTTGTATGGCGCTTCAAAAAGATGGAACAAGGTATTTATCTCCTGGGTAATCCCCGGATGGGCCGTCAAAATACTTTCATCGGCATAAACCTTAGCCGTGGACTCGTTAAAATTGCCCGTACTGATGTTGGCGTAATAAACGTTTTCACCGTTTTCCTTTCGCCGTATTAGCATAAGTTTGGCATGTACTTTGAAGCCGGGCAGTGTTTTGATGATCTTCACACCTTCTTCGCTTAACCGTTCCACCCAGTAAATGTTGGCTTCCTCGTCAAACCGTGCCTGAATCTCCAAAAAGACAGTGACATTTTTCCCGTTTCTGGCGGCATTGATCAGGGCATTCATCACATTTGAATTGCGGGCGGCACGATAAAACGTCATCTTGATTGCCCTGACCTGTGGATCAATAGCTGCTTCACGCAATAAATCAACAAGATACTGGAATGACTGGTAAGGGTAGTGTAAAATAATGTCCTGTTCGCGGATGGCGTTCAGGATGCTGCTGTTTCGCGGCAGAAGCTTATGACGCAGGGAAGGCATTGGCGGATAAACAAGTTTTTTTGATCCCAGTTTCGGAAATGAAATAAAATCCTTGAAATTATGATATCGCCCTCCCCCTCTCAATGTGTCAGATTTGTCAATGTATAGTCTTTGCAACAATCGCTGAAGAAGGAAGTCCGGAATGTCTTTATCGTAAACGAAACGTACAGGGACGCCTTTCTTTCTCTTTTTCACACTTTCCTGCATCAACTCAAGGAAACTTTTGGAAACATCATCATCAATATCCAGTTCGGCATCCCTCGTAAACTTAATTGTGTATGCCTCAAAAGTGTCGTATCCGAAAGTGCCGAATATTTCACCCATCGAATACCGCAACACATCGTCAAGCATGATCAGGTAATGTTTTCCTGCTTTTGACGGCAGTTGAATAAACCGGGGCACGTTATCCGTTGGCAACATGATGAGGGAATAATCTTCGAGTTGGATACCCCTGGAGTCTTTCATGATCACCACAAGGTAAATCGACCCGTCCCGCAGGGCATCAGGATTTTTGAGGTTTTTAAGCATGATGGGAAAAAGGAAAGGCCTGATTTCGTTATTAAAGTATTCCTGCACGAATTTTCCCTGCTTTTTGTCCAGTTCTTTTTCATTCACGAAGATGATATTTTCGCGGGCCAATTCATCTTTTATTTCAAAAAATGTCTGTGTAAAGTTTTTCTCCTGTTCTTCAACGATTTGCAATATCTGGTGCAGTATTTCTTCCGGGTTATAACTCAGTACATCTTTTTTACTCTTTTCCATATTCATCATGCGCCTGATGGTCGCCACCCTCACCCTGAAAAATTCGTCACGATTATTGGAAAAAATGCCGAGGAATTTCAAACGCTCGATCAGCGGATTGTTTTTATCCATGGCTTCCTGCAACACCCGCTCGTTGAAATAGAGCCACGAAATCTCCCGGTTTATAAACAGATTATTCTTTTTTGTCATCATGAAGTTATTTCAACATTTTCGGAAAGACAATAAAATCAGCCTTATACCGTGCATTTGCAATCTTCTCCCAGCGGTCGGTTTTAAACCGAATACCCACAACACCCGAAGTGGGCAGATTATCAATCCCGGATTTTACAAAATGATTAACAAAATAGGTCAGTGTGGGATTATGTCCGAAAACCATGGCCGTTTCCACGTCGTCGGGTAAAGCATACAACTCGTCAAGAATGTCGCTGGAAGAGGCATGATACAACCGTTCTTCAACTTTGATCTTTTCCAGTGGGAAATCGATAATTCCGGCAATAATTTTTGCTGTCTTCAGCGCTCTGACGGCAGAGCTGGACAGTATTATATCGGGACGTATTTTTTTCTTTTTCAGATATTCTGCTATCTTTCTGGTGCGGTTTATCCCGACCGGCAACAAAGGCCGGTCATGATCCGAAAGGGTGATATCCTCCCACGACGACTTGGCATGCCTAACGATATAGACGGATTTCATATAAATAGTTTTACATTATATCACAAAAAACAAATCACAAATATCAAA
>JAOZOO010000340.1 GCA_029933225.1 Bacteroidales bacterium
GAAGGTCGTAGGTTCAAATCCTGCCCCCGCTACCAATAAAAACAGGGGTTTACGGGACATTGCCGTAAACCCCTGTTCATTTTTCCAACCCTATTTCCAACCTTTGGAGTTGTTTTTAAGCCCCCCCACGATTTTTCAAAATGTAGCAAAGCGAGTGATTTTTACAATCAATACCAGTTATCAATGGCCTGTTTTTGGTTCGTCCTCCAACCACAAGTAAAAAATATATCACTCTGTGATGGGCATCAAGTCCGCTCCCGATTTTTTCAATTTTCTGAGAAACTTTGCTATTCTGTGCCAGTTTGTAATTGCATTTTCTGCATTAGAACCCGGCACACAAAGTCTGACCGTTGGTTTTCACAATAATTTGGTGACCAGGAACTGTCCCACGGAACACTTTGATACAGCGACAATAAAGCCGTATTCGTTTCTTTTTTCCAAGGCTTTCCCTTGTATTACCTTACGCTTGTAAGGTAAATCTTTTCCACGTCTTGCCAATGGCCAATCAACCGCATAAGGCATCAATGGAATCAGTTCTCGTACACGTAAGGAGTAGTTCAACAGGAGACCATCTACGCGTGGACTAAATACTGTGGCAATCACATCCTTAAGTGAATCCCTATGATATTCGTCCCAGAATTTTCTATAAAGGCATGCTTCCTCCGAAAGCTCACAACCAATCGTCATCTCAGCTGGCAGTCCTAACCAATCTTTCGGGGCGACAGGGAGATATTCAGCAACTGTTCGATATTCAGGGAAAGGGTGTGATTTGACAATTTCCTGAATTAATTCATCCTTCAGTTTGTTACCCTTCCGGAGTGCCTCATGGACATCAAACAAGATGGCTCCAATGGTATCTCCATTATTCTTTGGCGGCTCAGTAAGCCAGACCGCAAGCATTTCGGGATAGATATTTGTGTCACAATTTTCATTTTCAAACCGCTACAAAGAAGACAGTTTCAGACCGTCGGTGATAAGAAGTCTATAAACAATATTTCGGCAGGTGGTTTATTCATGACAAAATATTCAATTTCATCCATTTTCCCCATTATAGAGATTGATTGATCCTCGGTCGCGATGACCTTACGGATGATATCTTCTGGGGGGTGGACACCCTGCCGTCG
>JAOZOO010000191.1 GCA_029933225.1 Bacteroidales bacterium
GTTTCCGGTTTGAAGGCGGCAGAGATAGATACCCGGAGGCAGGTTATACTTTTGAATATCGAACCTGATACTGTGGAGCCCTCTGGCCTGATACCGGTTAACGAGCCGGACAATCTCCTTCCCCTGCATGTCATAAACCGACAACAACGTGTGGCCCGAAACCGGCAACCGGTAACTGATGGTGGTGATATCCCTCGCCGGGTTGGGGACATTCTGAAAAAGGATACAGGCCCGGTTTGTCACCGAAGTGGCGGCCGGATTATGAATCCCCGTGAGAATGTAATAATAGTAATAGGCATACGGCCCGCCAAACGAGCCCATGTCGTTTCGCACAGTGCCCATCGAAGGCCACAGCGCATAACCCGGATTATCGGCATCTTCAATATCGTTATACTGTTCATCAGGGTCGCCGGCATCAACACAGGGTGATTCGGCTTTTAACAGGAAGTTATAATTCTCCGTATCAATGAAATCGGGATTCAGGTTCATGTTGTTTTCATAAGTTCCGTTATAGGTATATTCATACCCGCCATCCCATGTACCGATAGAATCCCTGCCGCCCTGAAGATCGCAATAGTAAAAATCGGGGTCGGAGTCTTCGGAGAAAAGGTGTATCTGGTTGCCATCCACAAAAGCGGTATTCCCCCAGATAATATCATTGCGGAAGGCAGGACTGGTGTTTAATTCCACGTCAATACCCCCTCCGAAAAGCGCATAATTACCGGTAATGGTATTGTTGATAAAAGTGGGCTGGCAGTTCAGTTCCATGTCTGCTCCGCCACCTTCTTCATCAGCAACATTTGAGTAGATCAGGTTGTTTCTTACGACAGGGTTGCAGGAATTTTCCAGTTGTATAGCTCCGCCGTAATCAGCAAAATTTCCGGCCATCATGTTGGTCGTTATTTCGCCGCCCGAGTTTAAATAAAATGAAACGGCGCCACCGGAATTGCCAGCTCTGTTGTCAAAAAAAGCGCATTTTTTGATGCTCACATCGGATGAAACGACTGCGATACCGCCACCCGATCCGGTATGTGATTTGTTTTTATAAAAGATACTTTTTTCCAGCGTAATGTCGGCATCCGAAACGGCGATTGCGCCACCGTTTTCATAAGCTGCATTTTGATAAAATACCGACCGGAAGATGACAAGATTGGGATACTTTTTAATGGCTATGGCCCCGCCCTGCCTGTCATCATCAGTATTGCCGACGGCTTTGCCGTATTCAATTCTGCAGAAACCTATTGCGGATGTGTCGTCACCCGGCGTGGAATACCCGAACCGGAGTCCGTGCCACCCGCCATCGGGGATGTTGATGTCGTGAAAACCGGTGGTGTCGTTGATGGTGAACCGGATTGTGTCGTATTCGTTACCCACAGCCAATAGCTGGCCCTGGATTTCAAATTTAAAATGACCCTGGAATTCTACCCTGACTCCCGGTTCGACCGTCAATAGTTGGCCGGCCGGTATCCCGATATCGCCCGTGATCAGATAGGGTGACCCCGAAAGTGCCCAGGTGCCGTTTACTTCCCCGGGAGGAACAATAGTTTGTGCATACGAAACCGCACATATCGTCAGTAGTGAGAAAAGAACGGAGAGTTTCATGACGGAGTGATTTTTAAGTTCATTAATTAGTTGGTTGAAAAGTGTTTACAAATATAATGAATATTTTATCGAAAGTCAAGCCGGGCGACAAACCGGATCCATCGTTCAATGGCTTCAATGCAGGCAATTTCATGTGTCGCCAAACCGGTTTTTTCTTATTTTCGCAACGGGAGAGGAGTGATGAGTGATGAGTGATGAGTTTGTGCCAAAGGCATCCCTTTGGGAGAGTTTGGAGTTTGGAGTTTGGGGTTTGGAGTTTGGAGTTTGGGACTGGGTGTTAGCAACTTTAACATGGGTGTATCTTTCGGCAGGAAATCACAAATAACAATTATCAAATAAATCACAATAACCAATATCAAAATTATAAACTACTTGCGATACAAACAGTTAGTGCCGTTTGGAATTAAAAATTAAAAAATAAAAACATGAAAAAATCATTGCTGTTCATTTTACTGGCTGCTTTTGCCACGCTTGCATTTAAAAACGACAAACCGGCTTATGTTATCTATGACAAAGACGGAAAACAGGTGAAATACTCCAAAATGATGAAGGACCTCGAAACGGCCGACATCGTTTTTTACGGCGAAATGCATACCGATCCCATCTCACACTGGTTAGAATACAACATTACGCGCGATCTGTACGATGTGAAAAAAGACAACCTGGTGCTTGGCGCCGAAATGTTCGAGGCCGACAACCAGTTGATCATGAATGAATACATGGCCGGCGACTACCCCGACAAAAAGTTTGAAGCCGAAATAAAACTCTGGAATAATTACAAGACCGATTACAAACCCCTCGTTGAGTTTGCCAGAGAACACAACCTGCCGTTTATTGCCACCGATATCCCGCGTCGCTATGCCTCGATGATCTATAAAAATGGCTTCGGCGCACTCGATTCCCTGTCGCCGGAAGCAAAAAGATATATCGGCCCCGACCTCGTGGAGCTTTACGACCCGGAAGTGAAATGTTACAAAGACATGCTGTCGATGCAGGGAATGGGCGCCCATGTGAATGAGAACTTCCCCAAAGCGCAGGCCGCCAAAGATGCCACCATGGCCCATTTTATACTTGAGAACTGGGCTCCCGGAAAACTGTTCATCCACTACAACGGCTCCTACCATTCCGACAATTTCCAGGGAATCGTCTGGTGGATCAACAAGCTGCACCCGGGTCTGAACATCAAAACCATCTCCACGGTTTACCAGAAAGATATTAGCAAACTGGATGAGGAAAACCTGAACCTGGCCGACTATGTGGTGGTTGTCCCCGAAGACATGACCAAGACGAGCCGTTAGCCGGGAGTGTCGCAGACAAAATAGTCGGCATTACACGATATTTATTTTTTTACATTAAATGAATAAACCCTTTTAAGGGGAAAGAAGTGCCCGGAAATAAAGAATCTTATAATGAAACGGATTAAAAATGTGTTGCCAGGTTAATGCTTTTGTAAGAAATAAACTGATCCCTTTGAAATATAAAAATGAAATGCAAAACAACGCCCATAGAATCACTACTTCGTTCAACTTGTTTTATCAATCATTCTTTAGCACGCTCTATTTAATCTTATCCCCTGATACTGAATCACACAGAATCTTTCTTATTTTTGTAAAAGAACGATTGATAAAACACTAATACGTTGGTATTCACTAGAAAAAGAAATAATAAAATGAGTAAAATAAATGGACCACAATTTTTAAGATTTTTTGCACCTCTATTGGAGGTATTAAAAGAATTAGGCGGTTCTGGTAATGTATCAGAAGTTACAGACTTGGTTGTTGAAAAAATGCAAATTCCAGAAGAAGAATTAGAAGAAAAACTAAAAAGTGGAACATCAAGAATAAAAAATCAAATAGCGTGGGCTAGAAATTATTTAGTTAGAGCTGGTTTAATGGATGATTCTTCAAAAAGAGGAATTTGGAGTTTAACGGAAGAAGGTTTTAGAAAAGAAATTGATAAAGAAGAAGCAATTAAAATTTTTAAAGAAGTTCAATCAAGATATACCAAAACAAACTCTCAAAAATCTGAAAACAAAGTAGAATTTGAAGAACAAGAAGAAAATGTAAGAGTAATTGAAGAAAATTATGCGGAAAGATTATTAGATATATTGCAAAATATTCCACCCGAGGGATTCGAAAGAATTTGTCAAAGATTATTAAGGGAATCTGGATTTAAAAAGGTTGTCGTTACAGGAAAAACAGGCGATGGAGGAATAGATGGGGAAGGAATTTTAGAAATTAATCCTTTAATGAGTTTTAAAGTATTATTTCAGGCAAAAAGATATCTAGGAACAGTTGGTTCTCCAACAATAAGAGATTTTAGAGGAGCAATGCAAGGTAGAGCGGATAAAGGAATAATTATTACAACAGGCAGATTTTCAAATGATGCAAAAAAAGAAGCTATAAGAGAAGGTGCACCTCCTATTGAATTAGTAGATGGTGAAAATCTCGTGGAATTATTTGAGAAAAATAATTTAGGATTAAAACCTAAAATAATTTACGAAATAGACGAAGATTTTTTTGAAGAATTTAGATAAAAATAACGAAATGCCAACAATCAGTGTTCTGATGGTCAGTATAGCCTGTCCCGGTCTTTTTATCGGGAGCTAAATCGGAACCCGTTGTTGACGCCTGCCTGGCCAATGACGGGAAACCGGACGCAAAAGGCTTGTTCTTCATTACTCATTCTCGGTTAAATTAGAGCTATGATAAGCCGTTTTAAGGCATCTGTTCCGCTACACAATTTTTACCTGTTACTTTTTAAAAAATCCAGAAAATCAGCTTATATTTACAC
>JAOZOO010000192.1 GCA_029933225.1 Bacteroidales bacterium
TACCTTTTGAGCTTTCGCCACAGGGAGACCCTGTCAATTCCCATGATCTTGGCTGCCCTTGTTTTGTTGCCGTTTACGCTTTTAAGTACTGACAGAATGTAATTCCGTTCGTATTCTTCCAGACTCAGGGGTTTTCCCCTGCTTTTTCCCGTGTCGGCCTCGAATTTTTGCACACCTCCCTGAGTAAGGTTATTGGGAAGGTGACATACGTTTAATTCCGACTCGCTGCACAGTGCCAGAGAACGTTCTATGATATTTTCAAGCTCCCTTACATTTCCGGGATAATCATATTCAATCAGCCTGGACATTGCCTCGGGCGTAATGGATTTCACTCTGCCGTCACTGGAAGGGTGGAGTGCCAGGAAATGGCGGACTAAAAGTGGAATATCATCCTTTCGTTCTCTCAGCGGTGGAATGTGGATGGATACCACATTGAGCCTGTAGTACAGATCCTGCCGGAATTTTCCCGCCTCTACCTCCTTTTGCAGGTCCCTGTTGGTTGCCGCAAGGATTCTGAGGTCAATGGGTATCTCTTTGGTGCCGCCTACCCGTATAATTTTTTTGTCCTGCAGTACCCTGAGGAGTTTGACCTGCATCATAAGCGGCATTTCGCCGATTTCATCCAGCAGGACAACGCCGCCGTTTGCTGATTCAAGCAGGCCTTTGCGCCATTTAGATGCCCCTGTAAAGGCATCCTTTTCGTGGCCGAACAGCTCATTTAACATCAGTTCTTCTGTAAGTGCGCCACAGTTTATGGGAAGGAAACGTTTGTCAGCCCTTGCGCTGAGTTCCCAGAGCGTGCGCGCTACCAATTCCTTTCCGGTTCCGGTTTCTCCGGTTATCAGGACATTGCAGTCTAACTGGGATATAAGTGCGATGTCATCTTTGAGTTTTAGAATGGCATCATTCTGGCCAACGAATTTTTCTACATTTTTAGAGGTGTTTATTTTTTGTCGTAACGCGGTTATTTCACGTTTAAGTATCGTCCTTTCCAATGCTTTTTTTACGAGCGTTTTCAGCTCGTTGAGTTTTATGGGCTTGGGAAGGTAATAAAAGGCCCCTTTTGCCATTGCATCAACTGCGGAATTCACCGTGGCATAGCCTGTGATAATTATGACCTCTGCCTCCGGCAGGAGTTCCTTGGCGGCTTCCATCATCTGCAGGCCATCCATGTTGTCCATTTTTAAATCTGTTATAATAAGATCAAAGCGGGTCTCCCGCACACGGCTCATGGCCTCCTCGCCGTTAGCAGCGGTTTCAACGATATAGCCTTCTTTCTTAAGCACGTGGCCAATGTTTTTACGGTTAATCTCTTCGTCATCCACCACAAGAATGAATATTTCACTGTTTTCTAACATCGAATTCCCTACGTGCTGTTTTCAGCTTTTTCCATATTTTCTGCAAGCGGTAATGTGATAACGAATTCCGTACCCTTTCCCTTTCCGCTTTTTACCCTGATTGTTCCTCTGTGTTTTCGGATTATTGCGTAAACCATTGCAAGCCCCAGGCCAGTCCCTTTACCAGCCCTTTTTGTGGTATAAAAGGGGTCAAAAATTTTGTGTATATCCTCCGGAGCAATACCCGTTCCCGTATCTGAAACGGTTATTATTCCAGTACTGCTACACCTGTCAGCTATTGCATGAATGGAAACGGTACCGGTTTCTTCCCTGATAGCTTGTATGCCGTTGATAACGAGATTAAGCAGCGCTTCTGTAATCTTATGAGGATCTACATTGAGGATGAAATCTCCCTCAGGAAACACTTTTTCCAGTCTTATCCCTTCTCCTTTTTCGTTTGTAGCGAGTTTAAGCACTCTGTTTGTGATCTCATCCAGACTCGCAGGCATCATGGAAAAATTCTGGACCCTTGAAAATTCAAGCAATCCTTTGACTATCTCGCTAGCCCGGTTGGATTCCTGTTCTACGATCTTGAGCATGCCTTCGATAAATTCGCAGTCACCCTGTTTAAGTTCTTCAAGGGCTATCTGGCAGGATGTTGAAATGTTGTTGAGAGGGTTGTTGAGCTGATGGGCAGTGCCGGAGGCCAAGGTACCAATGGATGAGAGCTTTGTGGCCTGAAACAGCTGCTCCTGATATTTTTCAATGTTCTGCGCCATTGTATTAAATGCCATTATTACGCTTTGTGTCTCATCCCTTTTTTCGTCTACCTGTAAGGGCTTGAAGGAACCTATGGAAACTGAATGGGCCACATCGTCAATGAACCGCAAGGGAACTATGATGTTTCTGTAAATGTAATAAAATAGTATTGCTGTAAATAATATATGTGTAATCAGGTACATAGTGTGGCGCATTTGGGTTTTTTGGTAGAAAATATTTTTTTCCTGCTGTACGCATGCCACCAGAGCCGAGCTTGAATTTATGATGTCGTTTTCCATGTTCTGGATCAGACCGGCAGTGTATGACAATTTATCTTCCGTATCTGTAAGGTTTTTTTGTTGGGTTATTTTTGTAAATTGCGTGCGGTATTCTTTTAATTTTTCCTTGAATTTTTGTAACTTATACCTGCAGGAGGTGTCATTGATATAGTCAGGGATTTTATGGCTTACGGAATTCAAAGAGGAATTTATGACGGGAAGATAATTAAATATTTCGTCAATATGCTTGAGTGTCGTGTCGTAATCGTACATGTCATTGTGTATTATGAAGTCCCTTTCATAAGTTTTGATTTCAAGGCACAGATTGTGGAGCTTTTCAACATGGTTAAGTACTTTTGTCTTTTCATTAAATGTTCTGAAATCCCGGAAAAAAGTGACTGAAATAACGATGTATAGAGCAACAAAAAGTATGAGACTTCCAATCAGTTTTTCCCTGAGATTCAATTTAAACATGTATTGTTTCATGATTTTTATAGAATTCATCTAGAAGTGATTTTACGTTCGAAGTGGCTCCGCGCTGTCCCGCTCCGAGGGTGATATCCGGTGGCAAAGTACACCATTTTTGTTTGGTGATATGTTTTTTATCAGCCACGGACGCACCGTGACCGACCAAATATACAAGCAGCAATACTGATTCCATGATTTCCGCCCTGCAAATTCAAATACTTCTGTTTTATCGTGAAAATACATACCGTTTTTACTGGTTGCCGGGTAAGCGCAGACTCCGAGCTCCTGCTTGAAATCCACCGTATTTTCATGGCTGGGGGTGTAGCACTGAATAAACAGGGCAACATGAAAGGTTTATATATGATTAATACCCAATTTCAATGTGTTAAACTGATAGACAACTGAAAAACATCATAAAAATGCGCAGTTTTTATGTTTATTTTTCTGGTTCTATTATTTTAACTTTGCTGAATTGAGCAATTTTAATTCACTCTGCACTAATCTATTGAGCCCTAAGGCTTTCCAAAAATGCTCAACATACCAACGGGTATGCCTGCTCTTTTCAAAAATCTTATCATCTCAATATATTGGTATATAGCTTCACGAAAAATCGCTCAATTCAGCAAGGTTTGAATATGGCTTTTACCATAAATCAGCTAATGCTTATATTTTGCGATAAGATTACAGAATTATGCATTAGGAGGTCTTATTATGAATATGCCTGAAATTTCATTTGACTGAGTAGCAAAATAAACCTGGCACTGAGGAGGACTGTGCTGCAATACTGGCAAAAGTGCGGTGGTCGAGTGGCTACTACTGTCCCTCGATGCGGTCATGATAAAGCAAGTTATATCTCTACCAGACATCTTTATCAATGTCGCAGGTGTCGTCCTCAAGTTTCCGTTACATCTGGTATTATATTTCATGCTACAAAAATACCGCTGGTGAAATGGCTCCGGGCAATTTACCTCACTATCAGTTCCATTTTCTGGCAAAGGGGGGATTTCAGCCTTGTGCCTTTCCAAGCATATTTAAGCCTCGTGGCTTATGGTACAGAGGATGTTGACGAAAATAAGAACGGTTATGGCTTATCGAGATTCAATATGCCGGTTAAAAAATTTCGTATCTATTCAGCATAGGGGCTGTTCCCCGTTTATTACTAACTTGCTCCAGCCGGGTGGCTTTTTGAGACTAGTTCTGAAACTGTTCCGATGTGATTTGAACATTTACTGCAGGCTTTTCACCATAACTAGTCTCAAAAAGCCAGCCGACCTCCACTTTTCGGTAACATGCTGAATAATTACAAAATTTTATTGAAATTGTTGATACATACGTAGGTGACAAGAAAACCGGCATACGAGGTCGAGGAGCAGAAGGTAAGAAATTTGTTCTAATGGCCGTTGAGACCCTACCCGGAAAACATGCGGGATTCGTTGCTATGCAGGCAGTAGATCCCATTTCACATATGAAACTGTCAAAAAAAATCATTAAAAAGAAGTTAGTGACAGGCCAGAAAGTACGAACGG
>JAOZOO010000341.1 GCA_029933225.1 Bacteroidales bacterium
TTTTTTATATTTGTTTCAAACTCATTTTTTGAGAGTTTTCCGACAGATGCTCATAAGAAAATTATTTTTGATCATATTGCTGCTGCAACTTGCCGGTGCCGCTCCGCTGATGGCCGGGCAGGATGGCATAAATTCCGGGAGGAGCAGCTCCCTCGACAGGATCATGCTTACAGCCGATTCCCTGGCACAGATCAGTCCCGACAGCGCCATCAGCTACCTGATAATGAGTGAAGACGAGATAAACATGAGCAAAGCCCAACTGTCGCAACTTTATTATAAAACCGGCATGTTCTGCAAAAACAATCAGTATTACGATGCTGCCAACACGTATTTCACCAAAGCCCTCGACGTGGATTCCGTTTCGATGGAACCGGCTTTGCAATCGGACATCCTGCTCAAGCTGGGGCAGACTTACCGCCGGCTCGGAAACTTCGACCAGGCCCTCAAAGCCGATATGAAAGCCCTTGCCATCGCTGAAAAATTAAACAACCAGAGCCAGATCGCACAGATTTACAATAATATCGGCGTTGACCATTATCGCTACCATAATTTCGAGGAAGCCATCGTCAACCTTCACCAGTCACTGATAATCCGCCGGGAGGAGAACGACAGCACAGGTATTGCCGATTGCTACAATAACCTCGGGATGGTTTATGACGACCTGAAAGATACGACCCGGGCAATGGACAACTATAACAAAGCCCTGCTGATCTATGAAAAGCTGAACGACCTGGACGGCATCGCCGCTGCTTACAATAACATGGCCGGCGTTTATTTCCAGCAGAACAATTTTCCGAAGGTGCTGGAATATGTTAAAAAATCACTGGAAATCAGAAGAAAAGAGGGAAACAAAAGAAAAATTGCTTTCAACCTGCTGAACATCGCTTCGCTGTATTATTCCATTGGCGAGTATGACAAAGCACTGGAATATGTGCAGGAAGGTTTGGCCGATGCAAAACAAACCGGAGCCAAATCGCAGACGCGCCGCGCCTATAAAAAACTCTCGGATATTTATGCCAAGAAAGGAGATTATCAACAGGCCTATCAATACCATGTTTTGTATGCACAGGTAAACGATTCCATTTTTAAAGAAAACAAAACCAGGGCCATTGC
>JAOZOO010000342.1 GCA_029933225.1 Bacteroidales bacterium
TGATCAATTGATTTTAATCTTATTACCGAAACCCTGAAAAAATGCTGCCGGGGAGTCAGTTTGAGGCGGTTGGATGAAGGTCGAGACAGCATCGAAGCTACCTATGCAGTTGATCTTGACTCATTTGAACAGTTTCAAAAATGTCGTGAAAGTATCCTGGAACATAACCGGAACATAAATATTACTTTTCTGGACAATCGTGGTGTTGACTGAGTTTTGTTGCCGGCTTGGTGTCTGTGAGAACGAATGAAAATTGAAATAAATAAACATGATGCTGATAATTCATCCAAGGCGATGAAGGCTTTTCGGCATTCCAAAAAACTGGCTCGCGTGGTCTTTTTGCTTGCCCTGCTGGGCTTTTTCTTTTTTCTGGGGGGCGTGGCCCATAAAGAGGGATTCTTCGGCCAGGTGTTGAAGCCTGCCATTGAAACCAATATCCGGATTCCGTATCGTTACCTGCGCAGTTTGTTGACTACCCCTGAGTACCTGGTTCTTGACATCAAGCATATTGACTATCAAAAGCTGGTGTATAAAAGATCGCTGGCCTTGCAGGAAGGGGTGCTGCATTCTTCAAAGATTGATTTTGTTCCGGCAAGGATGAGATGGAGAAATAAAAATATCAAGGTGAAAGTAAGACTAAAGGGGGATCTTCACGATCATTGGGAAGACAAGGAGAAATGGTCTTTCAGGATTAAAACGAAAGGCAAGAAAACCATTATGGGGATGAGGGAGTTTTCTCTCCAGCATCCCAAAACCAGGGGGTTTTTGAACGACTGGTTCCTGCACAGGTTGTTGAGTTACCTGGGTGGCTTCCCGGTTTTACGATATCAATTTGTTCAGCTGACAGTCAATGGCCGGCATCTGGGCATTTACTTGATGGAGGAACATTTTGACGACAAACTGCTTGAAAACAATCATTACCTGAAAGCTCCCATTGTCAGGATCTATGACCATTTGCTCTGGTATGGCATTGATCCCAAAAAAGGTTTTACCAAAACCCACCTAAATGACCAGTTCCTTATTTCACCCATTGACGCTTTCAATACCGGCTCCATTAGCAGGGATGAAGTGCAAACCCGGTATTTCATCCAGGCAAAAAACCTGCTTGAAT
>JAOZOO010000070.1:0-9275 GCA_029933225.1 Bacteroidales bacterium
TGCGACC
Source organism: Bacteroidales bacterium (assembly GCA_029933225.1). Lineage (GTDB taxonomy): Bacteria > Bacteroidota > Bacteroidia > Bacteroidales > F082 > JAADID01. Next base: position 8 of record JAOZOO010000070.1, read on the forward strand.
TCCTGCTCCCAAAGCAGGCGCGCTAACCGGACTACGCTATACCCCGTATTTTTTGGGTTTGCTCGTCCAACCTGCGACCTCCCTGACGATGAATGTCAGGACGCGCTAACCGGACAAGGCAATATCCGAAAATTTGAGAACGAAAGCTTTATTTGTAAAAGTAAAATAAAACTTGTCCGCCTTCGTCCCGTATGTACGGGACTTCGGCGGACGGTGGCGGAGAGAGGGGGATTCGAACCCCCGGTACCCTTGCAGGTACGCCAGTTTAGCAAACTGGTGGATTAAGCCACTCTCCCATCTCTCCAGATGATTAGATTTTGCTTATCAATGATTGATCTCACAGAAAAGTATGAACCCTGAAAATCCCGTTTCTTCACCTCCCGAAAACGGGACTGCAAAAATAGATAATTGTTTCGTATCTCCAAACAGGGGAAATTATTTTTTCAGGTTATTCATTTTCCGGCATAATGAAGCCTATTCTCCGGTATGATTATACTCCGGGTTATCCATTTGCTCCATCCGGGTTTTGTATTCATCGTCGTTGATGCTGTTCTGCCAGTGTCCGGTGAGCCGTGCAATGCCGGTGAATAAAAGAAAAATCAGGACGACAAGTACGGCAACCATTTTGCCCGACATGGGTTTCTTTTGTTTGTAAATATTGAATGACAATGTATCCGGCTCGGGACAAACCGATGTACAGGTGAGGCAGGCCGTACATTCATCGCTTCGGATACGGGTTTTGCTGTGAACCTGTATGCTGGCCGGGCAGGATTCGGTGCAGGCGCGGCAGTCGGTGCAGGTTTCAGGATTGCGTGTGATCTTCGCCGGGCTGAACAGGCCCAGAAATCCCATAAGCGCACCGTAAGGACAAAGATAGCGACACCAGAAATTCTTGATCACTACCGACAAAAGGATCAACACAATGATCACCACGAGTGAGAAAGTGGAGATATGTGCAAAAAACAGCATCATCTTGATATCCGCGATCCGGTTGTAAGCACCGTAAATAAAATTCCGTAAATCTTCAGCGCCCATGTCCATAAAAATTCCCCAGGCAAAGAAGATCAGTATCAGATATTTCAGACTCCGGAGAGGATAATCCAGCCAGCGGGGTATTGGGAGGTTCTTCCCAAAAATCTTTTGGCCGCCTTTCCACAGATATTCCGATAACAATCCAACAGGGCAGACCCATGAACAAAATGTCCTTTTCAGGAACAGCCCCATCACCACAAAAGCCATGAAAAGTACAAGTCCCGCCGGGTGTATGGAGTTGAAATCGCCGGTCAGTACCCAGTATTTCAGGGCCATCAGCGAGCTGATGGGCAAAAAGGCTTCCACACCGGGCGGACGCGTTACCGCTTCGCCGCCTTCCTGCAAATAACTGACAAAAAGAACAAACCGCCATCCGGTGTAAAGCGTGGCGATAAGGAAAAATAATTGTACTGCCAGCCTTATTTTCGGACTGCTTTTATAATCAGATGTGTTCAGCTTTAGCTTTTCAAAATCATGTACTTTCTTTTCGGACATTCATTCGTTCATTATGGTTGACACAAAGAAAAGGAAAAAAGGGAAAACAGCCGAAACCTCACGACTTTGATTGTAGTTTTGTAAAACAGGTAAAATTTTCTAAATTTGAAAGAAAATGTTAATTAAAAACCCAAGACTATGCCTGATGAAATAATGATCGAACCCATCAAATACCATGAACCGTTGAGAAAGGTACTGAACGATGTTTTTAAAGATGCTGGTGATTTGCCTATCAGGGGCGGATGGGGTTATTCCCGGGAAGAAGCCATTGTCATTGACAAAAATGATCCTGTGGTTGCTCCCGGATTGCCTTTTGACGGCGTGGGAATTGAATACAAAATTGCCGAGCTGATGGCTTATCTGGAATTGATCGTTTTCAGGAAAGCGGATGACCGTTACAGCGGGATTGAGACGAAAGTGAATACGCAATATCTGAAATCAATTGAAGGCAAACAGTACGATGTGCTTGTTGTTGATGTGACGGCTTTCAGGGAGAAGGATTTTAATGTGCTGAAAGAAGAATGGATGGACAATGAAGGAAATCCCGATTTTGATGTGCAAAAACATCTCGAAAAAATGGAAAAATTCCTTTGCTTTTATACGCGGGAGCTGTGGTTTGATATTACGAGTTTTTACGGTAGCTATTAATGAATATTTGACAAATATTAATTGTTATTTATTAAATTTTCAATTTTCTCTATTAAGGAGTTGGCAGGTTGAATCAAATCTATGACATCTTCCTTTTTATAATCTACAAAATCATCATAATCTCCCGTTTGTCTTTTATCGAATATATCAGAATAAAATTTACCTAACTCTTTATCAACTATTCCTGTTTTTATAAAGTGAAGCCCAAACATTTGCCTTACTCCTCCATGCGTTTGAGCTTTTATTCTATTGTGAAGTAATAAAGCGATCACTGCATAGTAACATGCATAATAAAGCCGGTTGACTGCCGTATTCCATAGCTCATTGTCAATAAGTACACTGACTTCATTTAATGTTGACCGTGCCCTGCTTAAGCGGTAATTTATCAGATCTTTTCGCTCCGTTTCATTCATAAAACAATTCCTTCTTTGATGATGTTCTCGTAAAAAGGTGTGATTTTATGCCGTGTTTCCCAGTCATTTTTAGACAATACCAGAGGACTTATAATCTGACCTGTTTCAAATTCAATTTCATATAACGGATATTTAATCCTTTTTTCATCTTCTCTTGTAACTGATTTTTGATCAAGAAGAATAAGGATGTCAATGTCAGAGTCATTTCTTTGATCCCCCCTTGCATGTGAACCATATAAAATAATTGTTGCACCAGGCTCTTCCAACCTGACTGTCTGACGTATTTTTGAAATTATGTTTCCGCTGTTTTTCATATTTACAAAGTTAGATAATTTATTGGAGATTGTTTTTTAAAACTAAAAAGAAAAAACCCAGCACTGTCGTGCCCGTACGGGATTTGCTTCGCGAATCCAAAATAGGGGGGTGAATCGAACAAACCCTTGCTCACTGCGTTCGCTTTGGCTTTTTCTTTTTCTGCTTTATAACAGCAAGCTGTTAACATTGAAAAAGAAAAAACCCAGCACTGTCGTGCCGGGTTTGTTGTACACCGTACGGGATTTGAACCCGTGTTACCAGGATGAAAACCTGGCGTCCTGACCTGGCTAGACGAACGGTGCTTTTCGTTTGGGGCTGCAAAAATAAAAAAATATTGAAAACCAACTATATTTCAGAAAAATTTTAAATGTAGCCGGAAAGTACGTTGGGTAATTTGTAAATCAGTGCGTTAGGTGGTTTGGAGTTGATGAGTTTAATGTTAGGAGTTGAAGAAATAAGTGTGAATGATGGCAAGAGGGTACTAAAAATGCGGGAAACAATAAAACAATTGAGCCATCGAGCCATCGAACCATCGAACCATCGAACCATCGAACCATTCAACAATTGAGCCATCAAACCATCAAACCATCAAACCATCCCCTCCTAATCCTGATCGGCCTGGAAACGGAATCCCAGCCGCTTGCCTGTTTTCAGGGAAATGGCATCCAGCGTGTTTTTCATTTCGTTGACGGTGACTTCCTGCATATTCTGGTAGGGTGGGGTCAGCAGGTCGAAATTCAGCGTGTACCTGATGGCGGCGGAAACCACATCTTCGATCTTTTCTTTGTTGAATACAAAATCACCGAAGTTGTTATACAGATACCCCAGTTCCCGTTTTCCTTCGATGAAATAATGCTTGTCTTTGTTGATGAAAATCCTGCCGATCATGTACCCGACGTCATTTATCCGGTTGTAGATGAATGAATCGGCCAGAAAGTTGTAAACACAGATCATCCCGCAAAAAGACCTTTCTTTTTCTTCTTTAATGTATGGGGTTCTCATCACGGCATGGTCGCGCGAAAACTCAAACACATTGGTATGCATCAAAAAAAGCAGGATGTCGCCGCCAAACTTCACCTCGATCTCAAAATCGCCACGCATTCGTGACTCAAATTCGATCCTGTGGGGGAGATTATGCTCTTCGGCATATTTTTCATAATCGACAGTAAAACTGTCAATAATATCTTTCAACAACCGGAACGAGTCCAGCGTGTTGCGATAAACCATTTGTTTTAACGTGGCTTTTTGAACCAGCTTGTCAAACAGTTCTTCCCTTTTCGATTTTTTAGTTTTGGCCATGATCACAATATTTTATTCAAAGGTAAAAGAAAGCAGAAAAACTTTTGACCTGAGCGACTCGATACTGTTGGTGTAAATGTTGTTTTCATTCTTGAGCAGTTGATTCAGGCCATATCCCATTCTGATTTCGGTACCAAATTTAAAATAAGTGGTGTAAAATTCAAAACCAATTCCTGCATTGACATAAAAATCCTGTTTGTTGAGCTTAACGGTTATGTCGGTCGTGCTTTCTTCTGCTTTTCTCTGCGATGCCAGGTCAATGGAATATTGTACTCCCGCGAGCAGGTAAATGCCGAAATTATTCAGCCTCGTTGAGCGGTAGCGGAAATCGAGCGGAAAATTGACCAGCGTAGAAGTGATGCTTTTGGTTGTTGTGACCATTTGCCCCTGTCCCTCGTTAAAAATCTCAACCTGATAGTTTAGTTTTCGTTCACCGAAGGAAAGGGAAGGAATAAAACGCATGTCAAAATATTTTCCGAGACGCAGGTTACCAAGGATGCCAATGGTAAAGCCGGGCGTGGGACTTGGCGAAACCGAATAAAGCACGACTGAGTCGGCAAAAATATCGGGGTACTGGTCAGGTTCCCACTTGATGAAAGATAAACTGTCAGCAGGTTTTAACGCGAAAAACATTTGATTGATACCGAGGATAAATCCAAAATGATACGGGGCTTCGTTGTAATTGGGCTTGTTCAGTACTTTGCGGATCTGGGCAGATGACCGGAAACCTGAAAAAATGAAAAGAAAAATGAAGGCAAATATGATGAATGCTGATTTTTTCAATATTTTATAATTTTTACTTTAACGATATTTGGCTGAACATAGTATTCAGAGACAAAAAAACCGGGCAAATTTAAACTAAAATCAAGATATACTGCCATCAAATGATATAATCCTGTTTTTGAGCGGTAAATAGCAGCAAAAACGCCGGGTTTTACAAACGAAAAAACAAGCTTATTTTTCACCGTAATACATTGTGGCAATGCCGAAAGTGAGCCGTTGCTGTCCGGCTTCCCTGAAACCTGCTTTTTTCAGCTCATTCATAAAAGCTTTATCCTCAGGAAATGCTTGCACTGATTCCGGCAGATAGGTGTAAGCCTCGTCATTTTTTGAGATCATTTTCCCTACCGTAGGCAGGATATATTTGAAATAAGCATTATAAATATTCCGGAAAGGAAACTTTTTGGGTTTTGAAAATTCAAGGACAACCACATGCCCGCCCGGTTTGAGTACCCTGTACATTTCGGAAAGCCCGTGTTCGAGGTCTTCAAAGTTGCGTACGCCAAAAGCGACGGTAACCGCATCGAAGTGCCCATCGTTAAAGCGTAGGTTTTCGGAATCGCCTTCTTCCAGAACGATGACATCATTCAGCTTCTTTTTCCCGATCTTTTCTTTCCCGATGTCGAGCATGCCGGTGGCAATATCAATACCGGTTATTTTTTCAGGATGAAGTTTTGCCAGTTCAATGGCCAGATCGCCTGTTCCGGTAGCCACGTCGAGGATTTCTTTCGGATGAAACGGGGCAAGATGCTTTCTGACTTTTGTCCGCCAGCGTTTGTCAATGCCTGCCGAAAGAAAATGGTTCAGAAAATCGTAGCGGAAGGCAATGTCGTTGAACATGCCTTTCACTTTTTCTTTTTTGCCTTTCGGCTGTTGTGACTTTGTCATCTTTGTTTTACGAAGGTTAACGGGTAAGCAAACGGATCACTTCGTCCTGCAGCTTGTTTTTGTCGATGGGTACCACTCCCACCTCTTCGCAGACCAGTCCGCCGGCGAGGTTGGCAATGGCAGCCATATCAACCGGTTCCACATCCTTTGCCAGGCAAAGTGCCGCCACACTGATCACCGTGTCGCCGGCTCCGGAAACGTCGCTGATGTTCCGCAGGTGTGCCGTAATGTGCTGCTGGCCTCCGTTCCATTTGATGAAAACCCCTTTTGAAGAAAGGGTGTTCAAAATAATATCGGCATTCAGCAACTCCTTAAGCCGTGCCACAGCCTTTTCAATATTCTCTTTGCTGTCTTCCTCAATGTCAATATTCAACCCCTCCCTGATCTCCTTCAGGTTGGGTTTGAACAGTGTAACGTTTTTATATTCCAGAAAGTTCTTCTTTTTGGGGTCCACAACCACAGGAATACTTTTTTGTTTTGCCAGATATACAACCTTTTCGATCAAAGCCGGGGTGATGATCCCTTTGTCGTAATCCTGAAAAATGACGACATCCGCACCATTGTTTTTCAACAGGTCTGAAATCCGTTCAAACAACTGGTCAAACTCTTCTTGATTCAGGTCGCATGTTGTTTCCTCGTCCACACGCAGCATTTGCGCATGATTTCCGAAAACCCTGAATTTGGTCGTTGTCAGTCTTTGATTGCTGCGTACGATTCCCTCGATGGTCATCTTTTCGTTGGTTAGGAGATCAAAGAATTCATTGCCTTTTGTGTCGTTCCCGATCACGGAGCAAAGAACAGGATTGGCTCCCAGCGCTTTGATGTTGAGCGCCACGTTGGCTGCACCACCGAGGCGGTTTTCACGTTTTTCAACCGCCACAATGGGAACGGGCGCTTCGGGGGAGATGCGTTCAACCTGCCCCCAGATGTAGGAATCGACCATCACATCGCCAATGATCATTACATTGAGGCCGTTGAATGCGGTAAACAGTCTTGAAACGGTTTCTGTTGTCAGCATGGAAAAGATTTTGGGCAAAAGTATAAAAATTCACCCGTTTGGGTTTTCCAAATAAAAAAAGCCACACCCCGGCAGGTGCGGCTTTGTATTTATCATTTATACAGTTTATCTATTGAATCGGGCCTATCGCAATATCCCCGATATCAACTGTTGAAACATCATCACTGCCTATTTCGGTTGACGAACCTGTATTGGGATCAATTGAATAGGCCGTTTCGCCACCATTGGCAGAATCTTCAATGGCATATAAAATTCCGTCACTTCCATACGCGATCTGTGTACTGTTGCTCAGCGTAATTGAAAGTGAAGAATAGGAATCATTGACCATATCGTATTCGATCAGCTCTGTACTGCCGTCGCTCATTTCGCCTACAATGTAGATGTACGAACCGTCAGGGCTAATGGCAATATCATTTACCGTAATCGATTCAGGGATTGTACTGACTGTTACTTCAGAGATTATCTGCCAGTCTTCATCGAATGACACCATTTTTATTTCATTGGTCGCTGCATCCACATAGTAATAATTGCCATCATAAAAAGCAGCGCTGGCGGGTTCTCCGGAGAGTGTACCGGCCAGAAATGATGGAGAAGTGCCGTTAAGCGGGTTAATCCACAATTCTCCTTCGGGATAAGTGGCAAAGAACAGGTTACCGGATTCCATGTCATAAGCAGCAGCTTCATAACCGCCTGTGACTGTCGTTCCGATATACTCGCTCAAAATGAGATTCGATTCTCCGGTTGTCAGGTTGATCAGATAAACCATCAGACTGTCGTTACGGTATTCGGTTCCGTACAGTACGGTAAAGGGGTTATCAGGCTGATCATAATAATAGGTGTCGTACCATCCCCAGCCTTTGTCACAGAATTTATAATCACCTTCACCCCAGGCTGTTTCTTCCTGATTGTTCGCCGTGTTATGAACCACGGCATGTGTTGCCACAGCAAATCCGGGATCTTCGTATGGCGGTAATTCCGACAGGGGAACAGTAAAAGTAACCGTGTTGACCCAGGGATCATACGTTCCCGTGTTGGGGAAATGTCCGATTTTGGGTTTTCCGGGTTTGTTGACCGGCATGTCCGCTTTGTCACCGGCAAACATGTGAGCCTCTGAAATCAACCAGTCTCCGGTTGTCTGGTAGGTCACATAAAAATTGGCATCATCATCAATACCATACGTTACCGTACCCACGTCAATGTTTTGTCCGGCCCAGAGGGTATGTACAACTTCCCCCGATTTCAAAGAACCGTAACCATTCCATTTATCAAACGGTTGTTCGGTGTCCAATGTCTTTTGGCAGGCTGCCAGAACCAGCAGGGCCAAAATAAATGTTAAAATCTTTTTCATGATTGTAAGTTTTTAATGTAAATATTTTATACGTGTTTTAGTGCAAAAAGTTGCATTTACACCGGGGAGACTGCGTGCTTTTCCGCCTCATGGAGTCGCTGGTTTAATCCATAATCGAAGGCGCGCATGTTACTTTTTTCAACAGGTTATTGACAATCGTAAAATAAACGTAACTCGTTAAGCAGGAAAGATTAAGCTATTAAATAAAAGAAGATTCAAAGGATAAAAATTTAAAAAGATAAAAATGATTGTTAACTTTTCAGAAAATGCGCCGTATAAGAAAATCGACGTGATTGCAAAAACAATTTATGAACATAGCAATCAGGTTTTTGAAGATAAAAAGATGAATAGATAACGATTGAATTATGACACAAGGAGATATTCTTTATTATCTTCCATTTGCAACAGGAGTCAAGACACTATCAGAAGCATTTAAATTGTTCCAGAAATGTGATACGGCTGAAGATCCGGTTTACCCCAAAAAGGTTTGTCTGGAGAATCCGGCAAAAGAAATTTTCACACGGAATTTTAACGGTGATTCTGTCGTCGCAAGTATTTACGAAAAATATCCCAACGGCTTGCGGCTGAATTTAGGGCACAGGTATTTCAAAGACATTGACGAGGCAAGCCGCTACATGTTTCAACTGGCATTTGCCACCGATGCGATGAATGCCATTGACGAACCGGAAAAAGTCCAGAAAGAGATCATCAAGAAATGGAAAACACTGGCCAATTACCTCAGGGTTTTCGTTGAAAAAGAGGTTTTTCTGATGTCGGTGAAAGTTAAAATTCTTGAAGATATTGTTTCGGAGTGCAACACCTTGACCATTAATATCGAAACCATGCGGAAACATTCAAAAAGAATGGCAGACAAGTATGCCGCTGATTTTGAGAAAGAAATGGGGAAATCTCCCTTATGGTTTGATTACCATAATCCTGAACACTGGCGCTGGGCTATTTCCAAGATGGAACCTTCTTACGTACTTTCCAGTCACTAATACCACTATAGGTCTCTCCCAAAACTTATTTTCC
>JAOZOO010000070.1:9375-15704 GCA_029933225.1 Bacteroidales bacterium
AGATTTTCGCAGGTTCTTTATGATCTTTTTCTTAATGGCTTGTTGATTCGTTTCCTTTGGGATTTTACGCAGACTGCGGACTGCCGACTGTTGACTGCCGACTGTTGACTGCCGACTGCCGACTGTCCGAAGGATCGCTTTGCGGAAGATTGCAGGGAACAGGTTTCCGGCGCTTCAAACCTTAATTTTTAAACATCCTGCTTTAAACACACCACCCTGCCGGTTTTTTTTGTTTTTTTGTGTATTATTTAAAACAAACATTCCCCACATGGTTAATTTAGCGTGTATCCTCATTCTGGCCCTGGTTCTGGCAGTTTTGCTTGTGGCTTTGCTTTTCATGCCGTCGTATGTTGCCAAACAAAATAAAGCGGTTTTTGACTATCTGAAGGAAAACCAGGAGATCATGCGCCGTCAGTTAGAGGCTATGGGCAAAAGGGAATCGGAGAAAACACTTTTGTCGGTTTCGTTGCAGGCGTATGAACGGCTGGCGCTTTTTCTGGAAAGGATCAATCCTCCGAATCTGATCTCCCGGATGTCAAGGCCCGGGCAGAAAGCAGCCCAGTTGCAGGCGGTATTGCTGAATACCATCCGTGAAGAGTACGAACACAACATGTCACAACAGGTGTATGTGTCCAACCTGGCATGGGACCATCTTGTGAAGGCACGGAATGAAGTGGAAATGCTGATCAATAAGGCGGCGGCAGAGCTTGACCGCGATGCCGACGGTAAAGAACTGGCCAAAGGCATTGTCAGCAAAACCCTTGAGGATAAGAAGAATCCTGTGGATCAGGCCCTTTATATCCTGAAACAGGAGTTGAGGAAGAACTTTTAAAAATATCTTTTGAATTTTGTCGAAACCAACCGACATACAAACCGTCAGTTTTATCGGTTCCGGAAACGTGGCCACGGCCCTTGCTTTGGGGATGCGCAATTCGGGTTTGCGGATCGTTGAAGTTTATTCTCCCGACCCTTCCCATGCCGGACGTTTTACAGAACTTACAGGCTGTGAGATTGCTGACGATTTTTCCAACATAAATAAGAATTCGGATCTTTATATCCTGGCAGTTCCTGATGACAAGGTAAAAGAACTTGCCGGGATACTTCCTGATGTAAGCGGTATTGTAGTCCACACTTCAGGTATCACTCCGCTGGAAGCACTTTCATCTGCAAGAGACTACGGTGTATTTTACCCTTTGCAAACTTTTACGATTGGCCAGCCTGTTGATCTTTCGGAAGTACCGTTTTTGATCGAAGGAAGCACGGAGGAAATTACGAAATTGCTGATGTTGCTGGCTTCAAAACTCAGCCGGTCTGTACACAACATCACTTCCGGGCAAAGAAAGTATTTTCATCTTGCCGCAGTTTTCGTTTCCAATTTTTCCAATCATTTGTATTCTGTTGCCTCGCAGTTGTTAGAAGAGCAGGGGCTGGATTTTGATTTTCTGAAACCGTTGATCCGGCAAACGGCGGCAAAAATTGAGAACATGCCCCCTTTGGAGGCACAAACAGGTCCTGCACGCAGAAACGACCGCAAAGCCATGGCCGAACATTTGAAAATGCTTGAAGATCATCCGGAATTTGAAGCGTTGTATAAAATGATCTCCGGACAAATAACCCAAAGATACCATGAGTAATTATAAGAGTCTTCTTAAAAAAGTTGATACGTTCATTTTTGATTATGACGGTGTAATGACCGACGGCAGGGTGATCCTGTTGGAAAAAGGCCCGCCGTTGCGACTGGCCAATGTGAAAGACGGTTATGTGCTTCAGCTTGCGGTCAAACTCGGATACAATGTGGTGATCATGTCGGGTGGGTTCTCTCCCTCGATGGAAAACCGTCTGGAGATGCTTGGGATCAAAGATGTTTTCCTCGGCGTGAAGGATAAGACAAAAATACTCAAGGAATACATGAAAGAACGGGGGATCAATCCCGAACATGTAATTTATATGGGCGATGACATTCCCGATTACCACGTGATGAAAACTGTGGGAATCCCGGTTTGCCCTGCCGATGCTTCCGAAGAGATTAAATCCATCTCCATTTACATTTCCGACAAAAACGGAGGGGATGGCTGTGTACGCGACATTATTGAACAGGTCCTGAAAATCCAGGGCAAGTGGATGAGTGAAGATGCGTATAGCTGGTAGGAGTTAGGAGTTAAGTGTTGAGGAGTTAAGTGTTGAGGTGTTAAGTGTTAGAAGTGAGGGGTGCAAAACACCTTCCAGCGTGCAAAGCTCCTGGAAGAGTGTTTTTGCTGGAAATTAGCAATCGAACCATAAAGCAATAGAGCCATTAAACAATTGAACCATAAAGCAATCAAACCATAAACAAAATAACATGAAACAATTCCTGAAACTGATCAGATGGCCGAATCTGGTGATCATTTTGATGACCATGTGTTTCACGCTGTTTTTTGTTGTCAATCCATTGTTGGGATTAAAAGCTTTTGATGCGGGGCTCACGGTAACCGGTTTCGTTTTGCTTGTCCTCGCTACCCTGTTTATTGCCGTCGGCGGATACCTGATCAATGATTTTTTTGATATGGACATCGACCGCATCAACAAGCCCGGCAAAAACCAGGTGGGCAGGAAATATCCTGTTGCGTATATTCAGCTTTCTTTCTGGATACTGAATATTGTAGCCGTGATCATGGGTTTCATCGTTGCATGGATGGCGGGCAGGCCGATGTACGGGCTGGTATTCTTTTTCACTGCCGGTTTGCTTTGGTTTTATTCCGAACGGTATCAGTGTATGCCGCTGGTTGGAAATCTGGTGGTTGCCTTTTTGAGCACGCTTTCTTTTGCGCTGGTCTGGTTGTTTGATTTTTTCACTCTGGTAAATAATCCGGTTGCCTTTGCCTATGCGCAGACTTCCTTTCCGATAGTCAACAAAATGATGTTGATCTATATGGGATTTGCTTTCGTTACCAGTCTGATCAGAGAGTTGGTCAAAGACATAGAAGATGTGGAAGGTGATCAACGGTATGGTTGCAATACATTTCCCGTCCGGTTCGGAATCAAGGTAACAAAGATCACGGGCGTGATTGTTTTGCTGGCTGGCCTTGCCCTGTCTGCCTGGGCGCAGATGTTCTTTCAAACAATTGGTTTCAACATTTTGTTCTTTTGGTTCCTTGCAATTGACATCGAATTTATCATTGTTTTGGTTCTTTTGGTGAAAGCCGGGGAGAAAAGGCATTTTTCCACACTATCGGTTTTGATAAAGATACTGATGCTGACCGGGATACTTTCGATGATATTTGTCTATTTTGAAGTGTAATTAAAATACCGGGTTTGATGCTACTCGAAAAACTGAAAAAATACCGTGTGATCCTCGCTTCGGCTTCTCCGCGACGCCGGCAATTGCTTGAGGAAATGGGTATCCGGTTTGAGGTCAAGCCAAAAAATGTGGATGAAGATATTCCTTTGCACACAAAACCGGATGAAGTAGCAAAATATCTCAGTAGAAAAAAAGCCACTGCGTTTGCCGGTGAAATGACAGAAAACATGCTGGTCATCACTGCCGATACGGTGGTGGCGATCAATGACAGAATTCTCGGTAAACCGGCTGACAAAAAAGAAGCGGTTGAAATTCTTGGTTTGCTTTCGGGAAATACGCATAAAGTCATCACAGGGGTCACGTTAAAAACAAAAGAAAAAGAAACCACCTTTTCCGTCACAACGGATGTAACATTCAAGAAATTATCTCCGGACGAGATCAGTTATTATATTGATCATTTCAAACCTTTCGACAAAGCCGGCGCTTACGGCATCCAGGAGTGGATCGGACACATTGCCATCGAACACATCAACGGTTCCTATTTCAATGTGATGGGCTTACCCACTCACAGGTTGTACGAGGAATTGTCTCTGTTTGTGTAAAGAATTTTAATCAGCAAATAAATTCAGATGAGGAACATCGTTACGTTCAGTATCAAAAAGTAGCGGTATATTTGCCGAAAATTTATGCCCGAGGGCAACTGATAAATACGAAGGATAAAATATGAGCAAAAAACCCCTGATACTGGTTACCAACGACGACGGAATAAAAGCACCCGGATTGAGAAAACTGATAGACATCATGCGTAAGCTGGGTGATGTGGTGGTAATCGCTTCCGAGACGGCGCAATCGGGTATGGCCCATGCAGTGACCATCAGGACACCTCTGATGCCACGGCTGATCAAACAGGAGGATGGCTACCAGGAATATATGACCAACGGCACGCCTACGGACAATGTGAAACTGGGTAAACACCGGTTGCTGGGACGTACGCCCGATATCGTGGTGTCCGGGATTAATCACGGGTCGAATGCGTCGATCAACATCATTTATTCGGGAACGATGGCTGCCGTGCTTGAGGCCGCCATAGACGGGATTCCGGCAATCGGCTTCTCATTGCTGGATTACATGCCCGATGCCGACTTCAGTCATGTGGATCAGTGGATCACAATGATCACCAAAAAAGTGCTGGACGAAGGACTTCCCGAAGGCATTTGCCTGAATGTGAACATTCCCCGGATTTCTGCCGAACCCATCAAAGGCATCAAGGTGGTGAAACAGGCCAGAGCAAGATGGGTGGAGGAGTTTGAAGAGCGCAAAGACCCTTACGGCAGATCGTATTACTGGCTTGGCGGACATTTCGTGAATGGCGACAGCCGCCCGGATACCGATGAAAAAGTACTTGCCGGAAATTATATTTCCGTCGTGCCCGTCAGATTTGATTTCACTGCACATGAATATGTGAATAAATTGAAATTCGACTAATATTACCGTCATGTGGGACCGTTTTTTTAATCGCGATCAATTCTGGTTTGGTCTTTTTGTCGGGCTGATCTTTCCCGCCGTACTTTATTTAATATTGTATGCTCTTGATCTGCTCGTTCTGGATTTGTGGAATACCCACATTCTGGCACGACAGGAATATCTCTATATTTTAAGTCTGGTAGTTAACCTGCTGACCATCAGGTATTATTTTGTTAATCTGAAATTTGATAAAACGGGCCGCGGGATACTTCTTGTTACCTTTCTCCTCGGAATTGGATATTTTGTTTTATTTTTAGGTTGACAAAATACCCGAACACATGAAATATTATATCATTACCGGTGAAGCATCGGGCGACCTGCACGCAGCCAACCTGATGAAAGCGATAAGGGAAAAAGATGACCGGGCAACATTTCGTGTGTGGGGCGGTAACCGGATGAAAGCCGCCGGCGGTGACCTTGTGAAACATTATCGTGACTTGGCTTTTATGGGGTTTGCCGAGGTAATTAAAAACCTGCCGACCATTCTGAACAATATTTCTTTTTGCAAACAGGATATCACAAGATATAAACCCAATGTGTTGATACTGGTGGATTATCCCGGGTTTAATCTGCGCATTGCGGAATTTGCCAAAAAAGCCGGTTTCAGGGTGGTTTATTACATCTCGCCACAGGTGTGGGCATGGAAAAAGTCGAGAGTGAAAAAGATCAAAAAGTATGTGGATAAAATGATCGTTATCCTGCATTTTGAGAAAGACTTTTACGCTCAATACGGTGTGGATGTGGATTTTGTGGGACACCCGCTGTTGGATGCGCTGGCACAGGAGAAAGTGACTCCCAAAGAAACATTTTATGAAAAATACCTGCTGGACGAACGCCCGGTCATTGCGCTGCTTCCCGGAAGTCGCAAGCAGGAGGTGGCCCGGATGCTCAGCATCATGCTGGAAGTGATGCCTGATTTCAACGATTACCAATTTGTGGTTGCGGGGGTGAATACGATTACGCTTAAGTTTTACCGCAACATCATCGGCAACAGGGAAGTGAAAGTGGTTGTGGACGAAACGCACGATCTGTTGCATTATGCCGAAGCAGCCATGGTGACTTCCGGTACAGCCACACTGGAAACCGCCCTGATTGGCACGCCGGAGGTGGTCTGTTACAAAGGCAACCTGATTTCTTACTGGATTGCTACCAAACTGGTTGATGTGAAATACATCTCCCTTGTGAACCTGATCATGAACCGCATTGTAGTTAAAGAACTGATCCAGCACGACCTCACCAAAGAAAACCTGACATCCGAACTGAATCTGCTTCTGAAAGATCAGACAAGGCGTGAAAAGATAAAAAAAGATTACCTCGAAATGCGGGAAAAGCTGGGGCAGGAGGGGGCCTCGGAACGTGCCGCCGGACTGATTGTCAGTATGATAAAGAAAGATTAACTTTTAGGCATTGTTGTGGACAAAATATGCAAATTCATATTAAACCAACCGGAACATCCAAGGAAAATAAGCTTTGCAGAAAAACTTGAAGAGTTTACTATAATTTATGAACAGAACTTGGAGAAAATAAG
>JAOZOO010000193.1 GCA_029933225.1 Bacteroidales bacterium
CCTTCCTGAAATTCATCAAACACTTTCAGGTAAACGTCGTCCACGATATCCTGGGCAAAATACATGTTACGCGGTATTTCTTCCCGTGTTTCCATCTGACGAAGCTTATGACGGACTAGTTTCCGCAGATGCGGTAAAAAGTCCGTTAAAATCCTGTTGAAGCTTTTTTTGTCTCCGGTTTCTTTATAGGTTTTCAGTTTGGCCAAATCAACATTTACTGTCATAATTTCACCCTCCTTTCATTAAAATGTTTCGTTTTTTGACTCGTCAAAAAAAATACCAAAAAGTATCAATCCGATTTCATATTTACCAAATTGGTAATTTTTTGTTACTTTTGCTTTGCAATGAGAGTTTTCGCAAAAAAGATGCTTCGGGAGTTTTGGGAAGTTCATAATGATGCGGAAGAACCGTTAAAAACCTGGTTTAAAGAAGCAACAAAAGCATCATGGAATAACCCAATGGATATTAAAGCGAATTATGTAAAAGCAAGTATTCTTAAAAACAACAGAGTTGTTTTCAATATTTGCGGAAACAGGTACAGGTTAGTTGTTGAAATAAACTATAAACGACAATGGGTGTTTATCCGTTTTATTGGAACACATACGGATTATGATAAGATTAACGCTGAAAAAATTTAGAAGATCATGGAAATAAAAGTTATTAAGTCAGACGAAGATTACAACCGGGCTTTAAACCGGTTTGAAGAAATTTTTCAGGCACCGGCAGGTACAAAAGAAGGGGATGAGGCCGAATTATTATCATTATTGATCGAAAAGTATGAGGATGAACATTATCCCATTGAAGCGCCCGATCCGGTGGAAGCCATCAAATTCAGAATGGAGCAAATGGGAATGACAAAAAAAGATCTGGCGGAAATAATCGGATACCGGAGCAGGGTTTCCGAAATTTTGAACCGGAAAAGAAAACTAACACTAAAAATGATCAGAAATCTGCATAAAAAGATGAATATCCCTTATGAATCCCTGATCAAAGAATATTGAACTGGATTTAAGATAGATTGAAAAATCATGCCGTTCCTACGGAACTTATCTCTCTTGTTTCTTTTTCCAAGGGTCTTACGACACCTGGCCATAAGATATCCTGCCACTGGCAGTTTGGCTGATCCGGTGACTAAAATCACCAGTACCGACTATTTCCAATATATTTTTACTAAAGTAGTCCATCCCATCGGGATGGTATGTTCTAACCAGGGAAGTAAGTCCCTGGAGTACAACATAAAACAATAAAGTTCCATCGGAACGATATTTAAACCATACTGTTTAAAAAAGTGAAATCTCCTTGCCTGTAAATTCGACTCATAAAAAATGCCCCGGAAACATGTGGAATTCGTAAAGATATTACCTGTTTTCCTCCGCAAACCACTCGGCATAGGAGGTAACCGTCTCGCGGAGCAAAACATGTTTCAGGTGAATATTGCCGGGAAGTTGCTTTTTTATCCTTTCGGCAAAATCCGAAACCATCAGTTCGCTGGTGGGCTGGTAAGGCAGCAAAATGACTTTTTCAAAATTCTTTTTCAGTTCGTAGAGGAGGGTTTCGGACATCTTTTCGTTTAAAACCAGCGAGTGGTCAAACACATCCACGATGGTTTGCCTGACAATCTTTTTCAGATCGCCGAAATCCATGACCATTCCCAGCTTGGGACTGCTTTCGTCGGTAATGGGAGTGCCTGCCACAGTCACCTTCAGCTCGTACGAATGCCCGTGGATGTTGCGGCAGAGGCCGTCGTATCCTTTCAGAGCATGCGCCATCTCAAACTTGAACTCTTTCGTAATACGGATATATGGTTGTTTTTCCATCTATCTTACTGTTTTCAGAAGTTTATAGGTTTTCACCTGCCTGCCGTTGGCATCCCTGATGACCAGCACATACAATCCAGGGTTGTCATCCGCCAGATTGATTGCCGATTTTCCCGGATGCATCACACCCTTTTCAACCGTCTTACCATCCATGGATTCCACAAACCAGGTCAGCGTACTGCTTCCGCCATATTCAATAAAAACACGGTTGACAAACGGATTCGGGTAGCAGGATAGATTCATGTTCAGATTATCGGCGATGGCATTTGCATTTCCCCAAATTTCATCCACAAATTCAGGATGGTCAATGAAAGGGTTGCGATTTTGCTGATATCCGTAAACCACTTCGTTGCGATTCATTTCAAAATCATCGGGCGGGTCCTGGTTGCTCCAGACCAACAGGGTGGAAAGTTTTCCATGCTCCGGGGCAGGTGAAGTATCAACCCTGTCCACGACTTCCAGGTCCGGTTCGCCGTTATCACCTTCATACCTGACAGCCATATAAAAGATCATTCGCGCCACATCGCCTTTAACGGCATCGGGCGGCTCAAAAGAGTCATCGTCAATTTTACATCCCTGGCAACCGGAAACGGGTGAGCCGCCGTTGTCGAAATCCAGATTGCTCCGGGTGCTGTTCACCTGCACATCAGCCGGCCTAACATGATGAGCATCGGAACCTGCCGGCGGGCTGGTGCCGAAATCACCGTGCGACTTGGCCCATACATGCTCGCGGTTCCACTGTCCCTGCCCACCGCCAAAATTACTTTTTGCGCGTGAAATCCCCGTATAGATAAGAATGACATTATTACTGTTGTCAGGGTCTTCATCTGAATCGGGAAGGATAAAATCACGCAGATCGCTATAACTGTATTCCACATGATCTTTTATAATATTGTGCAAAGCCGATTTCAGTTCTTCGCCTGTTAACCCTTCCGTGCCATCGTAATAATCCGCCGGTATCTGGGCATGAACCAGAGTTACACAAAACAGGAAAAAGGATATAATAGGTATTGAAATTGATTTCATAATGTATCATTATCTGAAAAAACCAAAAAATAAAGCGGCAAACAGCAATATGATACCGCCCAGCAAAAATAGCAAGGATGACAATGCTCCGGCTGTTTTATCCGGTTTTTTGATTATACCTGCGAAAATAACCACGGTTGACGCAACAAACAAGACAAGAAGCGAAAACCGGTTGCTGACAGTCAACAGGGTAAATAACATACCTGCGAGGAAAGTGTTGATGGCCTGGGCAAAAGAAGCAAGCGCCACGGTTCCTGGTTGTTCCAGCACATACGTCCTTTCCCCTTTGCGCACCCTGAACGACTCCATGATCAGACGAAAACCAATAAGCGCAAAACCGATAAATATTACCGTTCCTTTGAAATCTTCTACCAAATACAAGAATCTTTCACCCAGGAGATAACCCACCTGAAACATCACCAACTGTCCCAGCAGAAGAATAAAAGAAAATAAAAATGTTCGTGATTTTAATTCCCGGTAATTCATCCCCAGCGCCACAGGAAAAATCTGAAAAGCAAGTGCAAAGATCATGAGGATGAAGAGAACATTCATTGTATCCCGAAATTTGAGGATGCAAAATTAACTTTTTTACAATTAGGATTCTTCTTAAAATCGGTTTCCTGACCTGGCGGGCAGGCTTGCTCCCGCCAGGTCGAAAAAGCCGGAAAAAAACCGGTTATGAAGTTTAGTGATGATGTTCTCTTTCCACCCGGCGGGAATAAAGCTACCCACCGGGAGGAATTTCCTAACTTGGCAGGAATGAAGCTAATTACTGACTCGGAAGATAAACGAGCTGTATGATTTTCTCAAGCCATTTAGCGTCAACCTCATCAAATGAGTTCAGGTCTTTGCTGTCCACATCCAGCACACCTGTGATTTCCCCTTGTCTGTTTCTCAAAGGCACCACAATTTCTGAATTTGAGCGTGAATCGCAGGCAATGTGGCCGGGAAATTTATGGATGTCGGGAACAATAACCGTTTCCCCGCGATTAATGGCAGCCCAGCAGACACCGGTATCTTTTTCCAGGTCAATACACGCCAGCGCTCCCTGGTAAGGCCCCATCTGAAGACGTCCGTTCTGAAGCAGATAAAACCCCGTCCAGAAAAAGTAATCCATTTTATGATGAAGTACGGCATTGATCGTCACCATGCCGGAATAAGGGTTATTGCTGCTTTTTTTAATCAAATCTTTGATCTGTTTATAAAGCCGGGCGTATCGTTTATCTTTTTTTGTCTGATCCATGAGCGCTCTTTTTGAGGTGTTAAAAGTAACGAGTTTTGTTGATCCGGATAACCAGTCACGGAATGGTGGAATAATGGAAGAATGGATGGTTGCGGGTTGCGAGAGGCGGGTTCATGAAATAAAGAATGGGGTATAAAGGTATAAGGGCATAGGGGGATAAAGGTATAGAGGTCAGGGAATTTGGAATGGTAAAGAAAAAGGTTTAGGCCGATTCCTTA
>JAOZOO010000343.1 GCA_029933225.1 Bacteroidales bacterium
TCCTATTCCTTTTGTAGCTCCGGTAACTATGGCTGTTTTCATAACTTTCTGATCTTTTCTTTCAACTCTTTTCGTTTTATTTTTCCCGTTTCTGTCCTTGGTAACTCATCAACAAACATTACTTCTTTCGGCTTCTCAAAGTTTTCCATCCCCTGCATTTTCTCAAGCAAAGAATTTGCATCAAACTCATCTCCTTCTATCACAAGAACTAACTTCTCTCCCAACACTTCATCCGGTACCGAAGAAACAACAAAAGAGCCCTGTAACCATTTTCCTGTTTTCTCTTCTATCTTTTGCGGCATTACTTTTATCCCTCCTGTATTGATCACATCATCGGCTCTGCCCAAAATACGAAAACCGCCATCTTTGTTAAATTCAACAACATCATTTGTAATTAAAGTCCCATCGGTAATGCCTTCCACTTCAACTACAAGTCGTGAGTCTTCTGTTTTAGAAACTTTCACGCCGAGCAATGTCCGGAACCATTCCGACCTGTCGCTCCCGTTAACTTTCTTCAATGCTATGTGAGTTAAAGTTTCTGTCATTCCATAAGTTTCCCATACTTCTGTCAGGATTTTTTGAAGTTTTTCTTTTAACGTATTCGGCACCTCTCCTCCGCCGATTATCAGTTTTTTAAGCTTTCCAAAGGCTTCCGGATCCAACTCTATCTGCTTTTGAACCTGCATAGGCACCATTGCTGAAAAACCGATCTCTCTCTCAATTCCTTCAAGTGGTGTGGATGACGGCTCAGTAATCAACAAATCCAATTCCCCCTCGAAGGCACGGACTATCATCAGCTTTCCTGCAATGTAACGGGGCGAAAGGCAGAGAAGTGCCGTATCTCCCTTTTTCAGGCCGAAAAACTCAAGTGTTTTTTTTGCCGAAACCACCATTGCCTCTTTAGTTACTTTGCATTTCCGTGGAGTTCCTGTTGTTCCTGATGTCTGAACCTCAACAGTCTCTTTTCCATCGATCCATTCACGGATAAAGTTATAGATATCCCTTTCCCATTGAGGCAGTTCAGGCCGGCTTGTTTTATGCTCAACAAGCTCTGTCAACTGCAACCGGTCGTAAAAAATTCCGTTTATGGTTAAATTG
>JAOZOO010000344.1 GCA_029933225.1 Bacteroidales bacterium
TCATTTGGGAAATAAAATAGTCGGCGAGGTCGAGGCCGTTTTTGTGGTCTTCGGGAGTAGCGTTTTTTTCGAGGAGGTCGGAGACAGTGATTTTGAAACCTTGTTTTATTAGCGTGGAGACTTTTTCTGTCCAAATATTGAATTGGCCGAGGTCGGGGTAGAGGATGATTTTGCGGTTGATGAGTGGAGTGAGGAACTTTTCGTTGAGGTTAGCGCTTCCGTTGGAGGCCATCCAGATGTATTTAGGGAAGAGTCCAGTCATTATTATGGCAGTTTTGGCACTTTCTACGACAGCGATGGGTTTGTTTGGTGGGGAATCGATGAGTTGATGTTCGCCGAAGAGGCATTGCCGGAGGGTGAAATCTTTGGGGAGTTTCCCTTTTTTGATGAGGATGCTGTGGACCCAGGTGATGTGAGGGAAAGGGTGTTTTACGCGCTTCTTGGTTTTGGGGTCGTAGAGCATGATGTAGCCTGAGCGGATTTTTTCGTGTTTGTCGATGAGCCAGAAGACGGAGGCGCCAGGCCAGTGACTGGAGGTTCCGATGAAAAAGTCGATGACCAGCTTTTTGACGGTTTCAGGCGGAAAGATTGATTTGAGGATGGTGATGAAGTTGTTTTTGGAGTAGGAGGAGAGGGATTGGCGGAAAAGATGGTTGGGGATGAAGTCGGGTTTGGGAGAGTCAAGATTTTGGGTATAGTGTGTATATGGGGTATAGGGTTGAGGTTCCGGAAGTTTTAGTGGTTTTTGGTGGTAGGTGCAGGAGTTTTCGCGGTCGCAGCGGCCGTATTGTTCGGGGAGGTATTCACCAGTTTCAGTGTCGATGTAACGGACGAAGCGTTTTTTGCCACAGGCAGGGCAGATGAATTTTCGCGGTGTGGGGTCGAGGGTGTATTTGTAATTCATGTTTGATATTTTTTTAAAGCCGTTCCATTTTTGGAACGGAACGGTTAAGCATTTAACCATCTGTAAATTGTTGTTTTTGGGGTGTTTAGTTTATCGGAGATGTCCTGATAAGACATTCCGGTGGAACGCAATTCTTCGGCTTCAGCAATTTTCAGAGCTTTTTCATTGAGTTCGGAAACCTTATCAGAAGG
>JAOZOO010000071.1 GCA_029933225.1 Bacteroidales bacterium
CTCATTTTTATATTTTTGCAGCGGAGAGTTGCCGGAGTGGTCGAACGGGGCGGTCTCGAAAACCGTTGTGCGCGTTAGCGCACCAAGGGTTCGAATCCCTTACTCTCCGCAAAAAAGAGATTAACCAGGTTAATCTCTTTTTTCGTCGAATATTTCCCCCCATTCATCTATCATTTTCCGTTCGGGTTGATTTGGCTTATAAATTGCAGTAACTTTGTACTACAAATTTTTGAAACCATGAAAACTTTTCTGACCATAATAATTTCATTGTTGATCAGTACCGGATATCTTTCTGCACAGAATCTCCAGGCATTTATGTCGTATGCCGACTTCAACACACCTGACAATAAACCTTACATTGAAACCTATCTTGTGATCAACGGGCAGTCGCTGACCTGGATGTTGCAACCTGACGGAACATTCCAGGCAGGTGTGGATGTGAAGATCATTTTCAGGGATAACGACAGCGCCATCATCAATTTTGACAAATATACCCTGAACAGTCCGAAAATAAAGGATACTTCCGGTGCTGTAAATAACCTTATGAATGTGGAACGCTACCATTTGCCAAACGGACAATATCAGCTTGAACTGACCATAAATGATATAAACAGCGATGAGAAAGCCATGGTGAATTATGATGAGTTTGCCATTGATTATCCTCCCGGCAAGATAACCTTTTCGGAGATCGAGCTGGTACACTCTTTTGAAAAATCCAATAACGGGGGGCTGCTCGAGAAGAACGGCTACGAGATCGTTCCCTATGCACTTGATTATTATCCCGAGGTGGCACACAACCTGACGTTTTACGCAGAGTTGTACAACGTTGACAGCGTGGCAGCCGACGGACAGTTCCTGCTTTATTATTACATCCGTCCTGCAGAGTTAGACAAAAAATTGCCTCAATATTTTTATGCCAAACGGATGGAAGCGAAGCCGGTAAAGATTATGTTGAATTCCGTTGACATTACCAGTCTGCCCAGCGGCAACTATATGCTGGTGTTGGAAGCCCGTGACCGGAAAAACAATCTGGTAGCTTCAACACAGAAGTTTTTTTACAGGGATAACCCTTCGGTTCAGTACAATTATACCAGCATGTTGAAAATAAATCCTGAAAATTCATTTGCCGGACATATCAATTCAAAAGACACTTTAAGCCAATACATCGATTATCTCTATCCCATTTCCACAGAAGCGGAACGAAATTATGCCAAATCGCTTTTCAATGAGTCTGATCTTGCCACGATGCAAAAGTTCTTCCTGAATTTCTGGATACAGCGGGATAATGCGAATCCCGAGGGAGCCTGGTATGAATACAAAGTAAGGGTTGATCAGGTGAATACGGATTTCAATGCCGGGCGCATCAAAGGTTACAAAACCGACAGGGGGTATGTTTATCTGAAATACGGACGTCCCAATGTTATCGCAAAAAGCTACAATGAGCCGGCGGCCTACCCTTATGAGATATGGCACTATTATTCCATGGGTCATCAGAGGGATATTCGGTTTGTGTTCGTTACGAGAGACCTGACGACCAACGACTTTCAACTGATCCATTCGACTGCCGTAGGTGAAGTGACCAATCCGAGATGGCAGCGATATGTTTACGGACGAACCTGGGACCCGTTAGATATCGATACGGAGATCATCCCTTCAACTTACGGAAGTTTTGCCACGGAGTATTATTTGCAACCGAGGTAAACATCCTTTTGGAAGACCCCTTTTTTTAAAGTATTTTTGCCGTTTTTACCGGTCAGAATTCAAATGAAAGTTAGGAACTTCCTCCTGAAAATAATGCTTACAACCATTGCGTCACTGCCTTTGGGGATGTTGTATGCTTTTTCTGATCTTCTCACTTTCCTGAACATTCATTTTATCAGACACAGAAGACAGGTGATCACAGCAAATCTGACGAGATGTTTCCCTGAAAAAAACGAGAAAGAACTAAAAAAGATTATCCGAAAATTTTACCGTAACATGTCTGACTTAATGGTAGAGCTCATCAAATCGGGGAAAATGACAAGGAAACAACTCGATGAACGGGTAGTTTTTAAAAATCAGCATGTGCTGGACGATCTATACAATGAAAAGAAAAGTGTGTTTGCGTTGCTTGGCCATTGCGGAAACTGGGAATGGGTAGGAAATAAAATAGCTTTGTTTTTGAAACATGACGGCGCTGCGGTTTACAAACCCCTGGTTAATAAGTTTTTTGATGATTATATGGTGAAACAAAGGCAGAAGTACAAAGGGACGCTGATGATCGATTACAAGAAAGTTTTTCGTAAGCTTGTTGTGCTGAAAGACAGGCTCATTACGGTCTTCGTTCTTACCGACCAGTCACCGCCGCGTCATGAAATGAATTATTTCGTAACTTTCTTCGGTCAAAAAACCGCTTTTTATGACGGCACGGAAAAAGTAGCCCGGGCGTTGAATTATGCAGTCATTTACCTCGATGTTACCCGTGTAAGGCGCGGACATTACGAAGTGGAGATAAAAACCATCACGAAAAATGCGGCTGAGACGGAACAGGAATACATCACTTCGGAATACGTGAGGTTGCTTGAAAATACGATCAGAAGGCAGCCCGATAACTGGCTGTGGTCGCACAAACGTTGGAAAGATATACAATATTGAAAAAAGTTGCAGTTGTCATATTGAACTATAACGGAAAGGATTTCCTCCGGAAATTCCTCCCCCAGGTGATTGAGCGTTCGCATGAAGACGCCGAGATATGGGTGGCCGACAACAACTCGCTGGATGGCTCTACCGAAGTGATGAAAGAAGAGTTTCCTGATGTGAACCTCCTTGAGAATCATTTCAATGCAGGGTTTGCAGGGGGATATAATATGGCACTACGACAGATCAAAGCCGATTACTACGTCTTGCTGAATTCGGATATTGAGGTCACGCCCAACTGGATCAAGCCGGTCATTGAGCTGATGGAGTCGGACGAAAAGATCGCTGCCTGCCAGCCGAAGATCATTTCTTATTACGACCGCTCCCGATTTGAATATGCCGGGGCATGCGGCGGATTCATTGACAGATACGGATACCCGTTTTGCCGGGGCAGAATATTTCAGGAACTGGAAGAGGATAAAGGACAATACGACGATGCGCGTGAAGTATTCTGGGCCACAGGGGCATGTATGTTTGTGAAAGCCGATGTTTATCATGAGTTTGGCGGGCTGGATGACGATTTCTTTGCACACATGGAAGAGATTGACTTTTGCTGGCGGTTGAAAAACTATGATTATAAAATTATGGTCTGTCCTTCCTCAACAGTTTATCACGTGGGTGGCGGGACACTTCCCAAACGATCTGCCAGAAAAACCTACCTGAATTTCAGGAATAATTTTGCATTGCTTTACAAAAACCTGCCGAAGGAACGGCTTTTTATCACTTTCTTTGTCCGCCTCATCCTTGATGGGATTGCCGCTATCAAATTCCTCCTGCAGGGAGGCGTCATGGATTTTGTCGCTGTGATCGAAGCACATGCGTACTTCTATAAAAATCTGCCGAAACTGAGACAAAAACGGAAAGCCCTCCGGCAGAAGCACGTATCGAATATTTACAAAAAGAACATCGTTGTTCAGCATTATCTCGGCGGGAAGAATAAATTTTCGGAGTTGGATGCGGAGGATTTTAGCTGAGATTAAGCTCGATTGACCCGGCCCTGAAGGACCGGGAAACTGAATTGTTTCATTGCATAATACTTGCTTCGCTGTCAGTTTCCCCGTCCTTCAGGGCGGGGTATCTGTTGGGTTTTTCCCTTCTCAAACCCAAACCACGTCAGCGCCAGCCGGTAGGAATCCAGACCAAAACCAAAAACAGAACCGGCACAATGGGGTGCGATCAATGAAATATGCCGGTATCCCTCGCGTGCCAGAATATTGGATATATGGACTTCCACCACAGGGATGTTCATGGCCTTCACCGCATCGGCAATAGCCACGGATGTGTGTGTGTAACCGGCGGCATTCAGGATAACACCCTCCTGATCTTCATTTGCCTCCTGCAAACGGTTGATGATTTCCCCTTCCATATTCGATTGAAAATAAACGATTTCATGATCCGGGAAAAAAGATCTTAATAATTTTACATAACTCTCAAAAGGTACCGAACCGTAAATGTTTGTCTCACGTTTTCCGGTCAGATTCAGGTTAGGCCCGTTCAGGATCAGGATTTTCATGGTGAAGTTTTTTTGTAATTTTACAAAAATAGAAAATAAGCCCACAATGTTTCCATTATCCCCGAATTTTGAAAAAGCTGTTGCTGATTATCTTTATCTGCTTGAAAAAGGATATCCGCAGAAATCAATACTTAAGATTGTGGGAGACCGCTATCAGCTTGTCAGCACCGAACGCAGCATGTTGTACCGTGGCGTGGTTACTTCTGCTGATCGTGAGTTGAGGAAAGAAAAAAAGCCGGAACAACTGCATGAGGGAGTCATGCTGACCGTTGACG
The DNA here is from genome assembly GCA_029933225.1 of Bacteroidales bacterium. GTDB lineage: Bacteria > Bacteroidota > Bacteroidia > Bacteroidales > F082 > JAADID01. The sequence goes on from JAOZOO010000071.1 coordinate 4,465, forward strand.
GATACAATGTGATCAGGACCGTTGGCAGCTACCTGCTCGGAAGACCTGTTTTTATTGCCATGGACGGTTTTTTACGTGATGCCGCCGAGATGCACCGCAGTACGCTGAAAAAGAAAGTGCTGGACAGGACGTTGGATTTATTGATCAATTATCTTCATTCTGTTCAACCGGCAGAGGTGATGGTTTACCTTGATGAGCCCGTTAGCAAAAGCGGTGATCTGGCCTCTCGTCTGAATGAAACATTTGAACAAAACAACATTACAGGAAGTGCATTGACAGCCCATTCCCCTGATCATCATCTGAAAGCCGTTACGCAGGGCATTATCTGCACTGCCGATTCGGCAATCATTGATGCGGCACAGGTTCCTGTTTTTGATCTGGCCAAAGCTTTACTGGACAGGAAATTTCATCCTGAATTTCTTTGCTTTGCGGGATTTCTTGTTTGAAAAGAGAATTTTTCCACACCACGGGGAGAGTTGGGTGTTATGAGTTAATGTGTTAGTTTTTGGTTTCATCCCAACCTGCAACATGCTACCCATAATAAGGATTTCACCATTTGTTGTCGGCGACTCCCAAACTCCTTCGTCGTTTGGAGCTAAACGATATATTTAGTATTCTGTTTCAGTTAATTGAACCCCGCAGCCTGTAACCTGAAACACTCTTCCAGGAGCTTCGCACTCTGGAAGGTGTTGCAACCTGCAACGACACACTTCACAAATCACTATTCACTATTCCCAACTCACAAATCACATTATTTACTATCTTTGCCCTAACCAATAGGGGTGCCTCAATATAAGGGCTGAGATCATACCCTCTGAACCTGATCCGGATAATGCCGGCGAAGGGAGAGAGTTTAAAACACAACCCACATCCGGCTGACCTCTGTTGATTTAATGCGTTAATTTATTCATTAAATCAATGAGATATGCTTAAAAAGATATCAATCGTTTACATGCTGTTTTTAATGGCGTTTCCCGTTTTTGCACAGTATTCCATATCGGGAAAAATAACCGACAGCCAAACCGGCGAACCGCTACCCGGCGCCAATATCATCATTGAAAACACACTGCTGGCCACTATTTCGGGAATTGACGGTTCTTACTCATTTCAAAAACTGAAACCGGGGAAATATACCATGAAAGCGACGTTTATCGGCTATTCCCCGTTGGAAAAGACAGTGGATATCAGCAAAAATATCCGGCTGGATATAAAACTTAATCCCACAGTTTATGTGAGTGATGAAGTGGTAATTTCAGCCATCAGGGCCGGGGGCGGCAATGTGACCACAAGCAGTAAAGTAGATGCAAAGCAGATTGAACGGAACAACACCGGACAGGACCTCCCTTATGTGCTGAAAACCCTTCCGTCCACGGTCATTACTTCCGATGCGGGCAATGGAATCGGCTACACCGGAATCAGGATAAGGGGAACGGGCCTGACGGGTATTAATGTCACACTGAATGGTGTTCCTGTCAATGATGGTGAATCGCAAGGAGTTTATTTTGTGGATTTGCCCGACCTGGCTTCCTCCATTGAAAATATGACCGTCCGGCGTGGGGTGGGTGTTTCTTCCAACGGGGAAGCCGCTTTCGGGGGAAGCATCAACATCAAGACCGGGGAATTCAATCCCAATGCTTATGGCGAACTGGCGCTTGGAGGGGGTTCATTCAATACTTTTAAAGGTACCCTGAAATTCGGAACAGGACTTATAAAAAACAAATGGCTGTTTGACGGAAGAATATCACTCATCCGGTCCGACGGTTACGTTGAGCGGGCTTCCTCCGATCTGAAATCATTTTCTGTGTCCGGCGGTTATTACGGGAAAAAGGATATCCTGAAATTGATGGTCATGAGCGGCCGTGAGAAAACCTACCAGGCATGGTACGGAACGCCCAAAGACAGCCTGGAAACAAATCGCACCTACAACCCGGCGGGTATGATCCTCGATGAAAACGGGAACATCACCGGCTATTACGACAACCAGACTGACAATTACCGCCAGACTTATTATCAGGCACACTATGCCCATGAGTTTTTCAAACAGATGAACCTGGCTGCCACGTTATATTTTACGCGCGGTCTTGGTTACTACGAAAGCTACAAGAATAATCAGAAATTCAGTGATTATGGCTGGAACGACACGATCATCGGAGGGGACACCATCACCCGCACCAGTTTGATCAGGCAAAAATGGTTAGATAATTATTTTTATGGTGGGAATGTTTCGCTGACCTGGAACCCCGGTCGCTTTGACCTGAATTTTGGAGCGGGAGGAAATCAGTATTTCGGGAAACATTACGGTTATGTCATCTGGGCGCAGGTTGCCCGGCCGGGAGATTACGACCGTCCCTGGTATTTCAATACGGGGCTGAAAAACAACTTTCACGTTTTTGCCAAAGCCGGTTACCATGCTACCGAAAACCTTGAAATATATTTTGATATACTTTACCGCTATATTCATTATGACATGAAAGGCACCCACGACGATCTGCGCGACCTGACCCAAGCCCATGACTACAGCTTTCTCAATCCCAAGCTCGGGCTGTCTTTCAGCATGAATCAACGGAACAGCTTGTATTTATATGGAGGCATTTCCAACCGTGAGCCCAACCGGTCTGTTTTCCGCGATGCGGACTCCGGGCAACAGGTGCTATCCGAACGGCTTTATGATCTGGAAATTGGTTATAAATACAATTCTGCCTGGTTTACCACCGAATTGAACGGATTTTATATGCATTACAAAGACCAACTGGTGCAAACCGGAAAAATCAACAATGTGGGAACGCCCATCATGACCAATGTGCCCAAAAGCTACCGGACGGGAATTGAATTCATCGGAGCAGCCCGCTTTCTGAAAATCGTCAAATGGCAGTTGAATGCAACCTACAGCCAGAATAAGATAAAGAATTTCGTCTCGTACGTTGACAACTGGGATTTGTGGCCCGAACAGGTAGCGGATACACTGGGAACCACAGATATTTCTTTTTCTCCTGATTTTACGCTTTCCAGCAACCTGTCGGTGGAACCGCTGAAACGGTTGACGATTTCACTGATTTCGCAGTATGTGAGCCGCCAGTACGTTGACAACACCTCCAGCAAAGAACGAAGCATCAATCCCTATTTTGTGAATGACCTGCGGTTCTTTTACAGCCTGCCGACAGGGTTTTTCAGGAAGATTGATTTCTGGCTGACGCTCAACAATATTTTCAATGTGAAATACGAAACCAATGCATGGGTGTACCGCTATGTTTACAACGGAACGGAATATGAAATGAACGGTTACTTCCCACAGGCCGGATTTAACTTTATGGCGGGCATCAATCTGAAGTTTTAAAATCAGGGTCTTTACTCTCTAACAGTTTTTCTATTTTTACCGCCATGTTTAAGCACAGGCAAACCAGCATAAACCGGATGAACAGGTTATTTCAATATCTCCTGTTTTTAGTCGGTTTCATACCTGTTGCACTATCAGCCCAGCCGTTTGTCATTGACAGCGGGCTGAACATTACCCGTTCCCCCGGAAACGACCTGTTCCCCAAATGGTCACCGGACGGGAAAAATCTTGTGTATCAGTCATTCAGAAATGGCAATTGGGATATATTTGTATATGATATTGAAAAAGATACTTCCTTTCAACTGACCTCTGACACGGAAAACGAGCAGCATCCGGTGTGGTTTGACCGGGGAAAGAAAGTTGTGTTTGATTGTAATTACGGGGAAGGAATACGCTTGTATGTTCAAGATACGGATACAAAAGAGATAAAATTGTTGTTCCATCGTGAGATAGAAGCCCGACAGCCGGCATTTGCCAATCATGACGACCTTGTCTTCTTTTCAGGATTTGACCCTCAACAGAAGATATGGAAAATATACAGCTACGAGTTCTATTATCAAAACCTGAACAAATTATTCGGGAAAACCGGAAGCAGTACTTATCCTGCTGTTTCCCCGAAAGGAGACATGATCATTTTTTTGTTTACCGGCAGGGGAGAAACCGAGTCAGAGCTAATCAGGATCAATTGGTATGGGAATGTCATTAGTCAGTTTGATGAATTCGGTTTTCTTGATCCCTCATTTGCAGCCAATGGCAACCTGATTTATTTTGTTTCCAGAAAAAACAACCTGCAGGGCGAGGTTTACAGCATGCATAATGACGGAAGTCACCTCGAACGTCTGACCAATGATGATTATATTGTACGCTGTCCGCAGGTATCGCCCGATGGGAGCAAAATCGCCGTATCTGTAAAGAAGGGTGATAACTTTGATATTTACATTATCTCGCTGGAAACTTTTTAGACAGCCCCGGAATAACATCAAGCCGCAGAATTCATTCTTCGGCAAAAAAAATCACATCCAATCAGCGTTTATCAGTGTCAAAAAAAGAATAATCTGCGACAAACTAAATCGTATCTTTGCCCGACTTATAAATCATTAAAAAACACAAATATGGCACAGCAGGAATTCAGTTTTAAAAAAGCAATACCCATCATCGTGGTGGTTGCTGCAATCATTTTCATTATCGTCTTCTGGAGCCGCATGACTGTAACCATCGAAGCCGGACATGCCGGTGTGATGTTTCGTACTTTCGGAGGCGGAATTGACACTACACAGACTTACGGTGAAGGGTTCCATTTTATGGCGCCCTGGAACAACATGGTGATCTATGAAACCCGCCAGCAGGAAATCGCCGAAGACATGAACGTGCTCTCTTCCAACGGCCTGGAAATCAAATCAGACGTTTCGGCATGGTACAAACCACAGTACAGCCAGTTAGGACTCCTCCATGCACGTATCGGTAAGGATTACCTGACCCGTGTAGTTATCCCTGCACTGCGCTCATCCGTGCGAAGCGTCATCGGCCGTTATACGCCCGAGCAGATTTATTCCACACACAGGGATGTTATCCAGGATGAAATTTTTGAAGAATCAAAAAAAATCCTTGAAGACAAATATGTGGAGCTCGATCAGGTACTGATTCGTTCCATCGTGCTGCCGCCCACCATCAAAACGGCTATCGAAAGCAAGCTTAAGCAGGAACAGGAATCGCTGGAATATAAATTTAAACTTGAGAAAGCCCACAAAGAGGCGGAACGTCAGCGGATTGACGCGGAAGGCAAAGCCAAGGCAAATGAGATTCTGAATGCCAGCTTAACGGATAAAATACTTCGTGAAAAAGGAATCAGCGCTACGCTCGAACTGGCAAAATCACCGAATACAAAAATTGTCATCATCGGGAACAGCAAAGACGGTTTGCCTCTGATTCTCGGCGACAGTAAATAATTTGTTTCAAAGTGGCGAACAATATCAGAATAAAGAATAAACGGGTTTCGTGGGAGTACCATCTCATCGAAAAGATAGTGGCAGGCATTGTCCTTACGGGAACGGAGATAAAATCGATCCGGGAAGGTAAAGCCAGCCTGGCGGATTCGTTTTGCTATTTTGAAAATGGTGAACTCTTCGTCAGGGGTATGCACATTGCCGAATACACCTACGGAACTTATAACAACCATCTCGCCAAACGCGACCGCAAACTCCTGCTGACAGCAAGGGAATTACGTAAACTGCATGTAAAGGTCAAAGAAAAAGGGTTGACCATTGTTCCGGTAACCTTGTTTATTAATGATCGCGGGCTGGCCAAACTGGAAATTGCCCTGGCACGGGGAAAGCATTTTTATGATAAGCGTGAAAACCTGAAAGAAAAGGACTCGAAGCGGGAAATCGAGCGGCATATCAAAGGAAGACGTTAATTTCAAATAAATCAACCAAATGAAAGACAAAGTTGTAGTCATCACAGGCGCCACTTCCGGCATTGGCAAGGCGCTGGCTTACGAATTTGCGGCCAAAGGTTCCAAAGTGGTGATTGGCGCCCGGCGGCATGACCTGCTCATCGAAATTGCCGAAGACATCAAACTGAAAGGCGGCGATGTGGCGTACGCAGCCGTGGATGTCAGTAAGGAGGCTGACTGCAAAAACCTGATTGTGACTGCAGTGGAGCGTTTCGGGAAAATAGATGTTCTCATTAACAATGCCGGAATATCCATGCGGGCGCTTTTCGATGAAGTGGATCTGGATGTGATCCGCAAGCTGATGGATGTGAATTTCTGGGGCACGGTCTATTGTACCAAATATGCATTACCCCATCTGTTGAAAGAAAAAGGCAGCGTGGTCGGGGTGTCTTCCATTGCAGGTATCAAGGGCCTTCCCGGCAGAACCGGCTATTCAGCTTCAAAGTTTGCCATGAAAGGACTCCTGGAATGTATCCGCATCGAGAACCTGAAAAAAGGACTGCACGTGCTGATGGCTTACCCGGGCTTCACCAGTTCCAATATCAGAAACACTTCGCTGACGGCTGATGGCAGCCAGCAGGGTGAATCACCACGCGACGAAGGAAAGATGATGAGCGCCGAAGAGGTGGCTGCCCATATTTACCGTGCCGTAAAACGACGGAAAAACTCACTCGTTCTGACTACCCAGGGAAAACTGACCGTCTGGGTCAACAAATTCTTTCCCAACTGGCTTGACAAAATGGTTTACAAAGAGATGGCCAAAGAACCCGATTCCCCATTTAAATAAATTTAACAGACAATATCAAGGTTTTCTGTAAAAAGTTTTGTTCTTTCGTCAGGTTAGTTATATTTGTAAAGTTCAATCATTAAAACCTGACAACATGTTGACATCTTATGACATAAAACCGGATGTAGGATTCGGTGACATCAAATTCGGAACCCCGATGGAAGAATTCGTTGCAAAGTTCGGACAACCTGACGAAATTGATGAATTTGATGAAGACGAGGAAATGCATACCTCCCTGTTACATTACTGGGATAAAGGTTTCTCGGTATTTTTTGTCGGCCTGACATCGCAAATTCTTGCAGGTATCGAAACCGATCATCCCGAAACAAGACTTTTCGGGGAAAAGATCATGGGTATTACGCGTCCGCAATTGGAAAAACTGATGGAGTCGAAAGGCCATTCCTATTATGAAACCGATCAGGAAAACAACGATGTCAGATTATCTTATGATGTAAGCATGATGGATTTCTTTTTTCGTGACAATAAGCTGATCTATATGAATTTTGGTGTGCTGGTGAATGATGACGGTACAATAGAACCTGTGAATAATTGATTTGACTTTTCGGGCAGCTTTCCTGATTAGAAAAGCAAAAGGCCAGACCGGAGTTTTGGGGAAAAGCATTTATTTATTCCCTCCTTTTTAATTTATCGAAATAATCAAACTGATATTCATTGATTTCTCGGATGGTAATCCAGGATTGCCCGCCGCAGGTCTTCCTGATTCAAATGGGTGTAAATTTCGGTGGTGGTGATGGAAACATGCCCAAGCAGTTGCTGTACCGCCCGCAGGTCGGCACCGTTCTGCACCAGATGCGTGGCAAAAGAATGCCGGAAAGTGTGCGGACTGATTTTTTTTCGGATACCTGCCATTTCGGCCTGCCTCCGCACCATGATGAAGATCATCTGCCGCGACAACGGGCCACCGCGATTGTTCAGAAATAAAATATTTTCCGCTTTTTTTACCGGGCTTTGGTGAATGCGCACCTGGTCTTTGTAGATGAGGATTTGTTTTTGCGCCACATCGCCCACAGGCACCAGGCGCTGTTTGTTTCCTTTTCCGGTAACCACGATCAACCCTTCATTAAAATGCAGGTCCGAAATGCGGAGTCCGATCACTTCCGATACCCGGAGGCCGCATCCGTACAATACCTCCAGAATGGCCTTGTCGCGTTCTCCTTCAGGTTTGGAAAGGTCAACCGAATCAATGATCTTTATGACTTCATCCTGTGTAAGCACCTCAGGTAATTTTCTCCCTAACCTCGGTGATTCCAACAACTCCGAAGGATCCGTATCAACCACTTTCTCTAACATCAGAAACCGGTAAAACGATTTAATACCTGAAATGATCCTTGCCTGCGAAACCGGCCCGAGGTTCATCTCATTGATAAATTCGAGAAAACCTCTTAAATCGTCAAGGGTAACCTGTTTGATGTTCTTTCCATTGGTTTGTTCATCCATATAACGAAACAGCAGATCCACATCATGCAGGTAAGCATCAATGGTATTTGAAGACAACCCTCTTTCAAGCTTCAAATACTGCCGGAAACCATTTTTGTAAGACTGATTAAGCAAGGCTATTTGAATTTGTTTTCAAAGATAACGATTACACAGTAAACCTTATCAGCCGGAAGCTGTTGTAATTTCTGCCGTCAATGTTTAGGAATAACGGATATAAAATGTATTTTTGTAAGCCATCGCAACCCAAATTGATAATTCACTAACATTCAAAAATTTAAGTAATATGGTTGATTTCTCACTTACCCCCGAACAAATTGAATTAAGGGAAAAATACAAAGATTTTGCCGAAAGGCTCATGCGTCCCAATGCAAGAAAATATGATACGCTGGCAGAATTTCCATGGGATATCGTTAAACAAGCTTACAAAGAAGGGTTGATGAATGGCCCGATGGCTCCCGAGTATGGCGGACAGGGCCACACGATCTTTGAAAGCGCCCTGGCATCGGAAGAGTTCGGCGCCGGATGCGTCGGTATCGGTATCTGTATGGATGCAAACACACTGGCTTTGACCCCGCTTTATCTTGGCGCTTCGGATGAACAGAAGAAGAAGTTTTTCGGACGTATCGTCGAAGAAAAAGGCGTAGCCGCTTATGCACTCACCGAACCCAATGCAGGATCGGATGTGGCCGGAATCAAATCTACAGCCCTTCTGCATGGCGATAAATACATCCTGAACGGCCACAAACGTTACATCACCAACGGTGCTGTTTCAACATTCATTACTGTTTTTGCCATCACCGATCCGGAAAAAGGCGCCAGAAGCCTGACCGCTTTTGTGGTTCCCACCGACTCACCCGGTGTTGAGATCGTGAGCAATCTGCAAAAGATGGGACAAAGAGCATCGGTACAAACCGAGTTCAAATTCCACGATGTGGAAGTACCGGTTGAGAACAGAATAGGACAAGAGGGACATGGCTTTTTGCTGGCTATGAAAACTTTTGAGCGGACACGTACAGGCGTTGCGGCACTCAGCATCGGAAATGCACGCGAAGCCTATGAAACGGCAAAAGACTGGGCCAAAAACCGTATCCAGTTTGGCAAACCCATCACGGTGAACCAGGGCGTAAGTTTCATGCTGGCCGATATGGCTACCGAAATAGAAGCTGCACGGTTAGTTACATGGCACGCTGCATGGGCTTATGATAACAAACAAAAATCAGCCAACCAGTTGTCGGCAATGGCCAAGATGTATGCTTCCGATGTAGCCATGAAAGTAACCACCGACGCCGTTCAGATTATGGCCGGTGAAGGTTATTCCCATGACTATCTCGTGGAAAAGATGATGCGCGATGCCAAACTTTGCCAGATATACGAGGGAACCAACCAGATTCAACGTTTGGTTATCAGCAAGAACATCCTGAAATAGGTTATAGAAAATCTGAAAAACCGGCTCTGACGGTTTTATTGATACTGAAACATGAAGTGGTGATCCGGTAAAAGGGATCACCGTTTCCTGATACCGGCATTGCAATTATGATCAATAAGATATACAGATTCATTACCGGAAAACGTTTTATTCTGACGATCATATTGCTAAGCGCCGGTGCATTTCTTGTCAGCCTTTTCCACCGGTACATTTATATTGACGATGCCTGGTTCGGCGAACAGGCTTACTGGTTTTCCAGGTTTGGTTACGTCAGGACATCAACGATCATTGACTTTTACGGATGGGATGAGCGGCTTTTCGTTTTTCATAAGCTGAACATCATCATCGGTGCTGCGCTGATCAAAATATTCGGCTGGTCACCGGAACCTTTGAGGATATTCACACTGTTTGTCTTCCTCCTTTTCCTGTTCATTACTTATAGAAGTCTTAAATATCCCGCTTTATTTTCAGGACAGGTAAAAAGCCGCCTGGTTTTCTTTTTTCTGATTGTCAATCCTTTGACATTGTTGTTTGCCTATACCTACCGGCCCGAAATACTGGTGATGACGCTGGGTTTTTCATCTTTTCTGTTATTGTCAGGAAAACAAAATCTTAAAAACCTGATATGCGCCGCAATCCTGGCAGGTATCGCCATGCTTGTGCATTTGAACGGAGTGATGTATATGGTGGCTGGTTTCGGTTTATTGCTGACCAGAAAAAGATGGAAACAGGCTTTTATTTTCGGCTTTGTTTCTGCTCTTGTCGGCTCCTTGTATTTTTACGATTTGTGGCAACCGGGGCACTTCGACACTTTTCTCTATCAGATCAAACACTGGCCCGATAACATTACAACAAATTACAGCACAGGCGGATGGTTTTCCTACATCATTGCAGTGTTGATAAAGTTGAGCAATGAACACCAGCGGTTTTTCTGGAGTCCCGATGTGTGGGGGTTATCCGGGACTTTTGTGATTGCACTGATCCTGAAAGGAAAAACACTTTGGAGAAAGCATAAGGAGTTGATACTTTACATGCTTTTTGCCGATATCGGACTCAATATACTGGGTTCGCACATTGCCGAAATATATATGCTGTTGCTTATGCCGTTCATGGCCATTATAGCCGCTTCGTTTTTGTCGGGGCTGCGAAAAGATGCCAAACCTTACCTGCAGGTTATCGGGATCATCCTGATCTTATTCCAGACCGGAACAACAGTAAACGGACTTATGGAAACATTTGGCAGAATGGAAAACACAGTGAAGATTTCTGCCGAAATGCTATCGGTATTCCCTGAAAAAAATGAACGGGTTCTTGTCCCCTACCGCTTTGTATTTGACCAGCTTCCGGGAAAGCAACTAATATCTTATAAAACGATGGAATACCATCAGGTGGAAAACGGGAAGAAATTTTCCAAAGAAGAATTCCTTTCACTGGCACTTCGGCTGGATATCCGGTATATGGTCGTTCCACCCGAAATGCTATCCGGAAATAAAATGTATCCCTGGATGAATGATGAATTTAGGGATATTGCAAACAAACAGCAGTTTATCAGGCTGAAAATCCAAAAAAACCCCATAGGCCTGGTGCGTGTGGATTGACGTCACCTGTTTTATTAACCTCTTTGTATTTGTTTTACTATTCGGAAAACAAAAAATACGCCCCGTCAAATGACGGGACGTATTTA
>JAOZOO010000345.1 GCA_029933225.1 Bacteroidales bacterium
GACTTCTGCCGTTCATTTACATCTTCCACGGCTTTCAGCACTTCCATGTTGTAGCCATATTCCTCGGCCGTTCTGATGATGGCTTTCACGTCTTTGGGGAAGCATGAACCGCCGTAGCCCGTTCCGGGATAGATAAAATATTTCCCGATACGCCTGTCGGAGCCAATGCCTCTCCTGACCATATTCACATCGGCGCCCACGATCTCGCAAAGGTTAGCGACATCGTTCATAAAACTGATTTTTGTGGCCAGCATGGCATTGGCAGCATATTTGGTCATTTCTGCCGAAACAATATCCATGAAAATAACCGGATGTCCGTTCATGGTAAAGGGCTTGTAAAGCCGTTTCATCAGGTTTTCAGCCCTTTCGGAATCCACTCCCACGACAATACGGTCGGGTTTCAGGAAATCGTTCACGGCGTCGCCTTCTTTCAGGAATTCGGGATTGGAAGCTACGTCGAACTCAATGTCGGCGTTTCTTTTCTTCAGCGCTTCGCCTATTTCTTTACGCACTTTCTCGGCTGTGCCCACCGGTACAGTACTTTTAGTGACTACGAGCGTATAGTTGTTCATGTGTTCGCCTACCTCGCGGGCCACGTTCAGCACATACTGCAGGTCGGCGCTGCCGTCTTCATCGGGGGGAGTGCCCACCGCACTGAAAACCACCTCGGCATCATAAATGGAGTCTTTTAAGCTGGTACTGAAATGTAGCCGCCCTTTTTCAATATTGCGGTGCACCATGTTTTCAAGCCCCGGCTCATAAATGGGGATGATCCCTTTTTTCAGGTTTTCGATTTTCTTTTTATCAATGTCCACACAGGTAACGTCAATACCCACTTCCGAGAAGCAGGCGCCTGTAACCAGCCCGACGTATCCGGTACCTACGATTACTATTTTCATGTATCAGATTTTTTAGTTTTTCATTTCTTTTTTTTTTTTTTACCGGAATAATGGAATGGTGGAATGTTGGATGGTTCTAATTTACATCCCCGTTTAATTATTGTTCCTCATTCAACTTTTTACCAGTTTTAAGTTTCAGTTTGTTTTTCAAACGGGCAAAGGTATTAAATCATGGATAAATTGCCACGTAGAAAA
>JAOZOO010000072.1 GCA_029933225.1 Bacteroidales bacterium
CCGTTATCCTGCAATCCGGTGATCACATGCCGGTAATTCTGCTGTGAAACGCCAAGCCGGTAGATTTGTCCGGTGACCAGTCCGTTGCCGAGCCATACCCATGAATTTCCGCTGTCATTTGTTTTGTATAGTCCGCCGTCGTTGCATTCGAAAAATGTGTTGGTTCCGGGTTGAAAAGCCATGCAATGTTTGTCGGCATGGACCACCGGTGCACCGCACCAGTTAATAGTCGAATTGTCTGTCCATGAATTGGAAATACTCCAGGTAACCCCGCCGTCAACGGATTTCCAGGTGTTGATCCCGCCAAGAAACAGTGTGTTTGCATCCTGAGGGTCTGCTGTGATGGTGAACGCATACCACGATAAACCATTGTCCACGGAACCATCGCAATAGCTACCCAGCAGGTAATTACCCGGGATGCTTCCGTCAAATATCTGGGTCCAGGTGTTCCCGCTGTCTTCCGATTTATAGATTCCGATGAAAGGCCCGTAAGATGTTGCAGCAGCGGCATATACCCAGTCGGGTTCATCGGGGCTTACGGCCAGTTTTACCCAAAGTGCATCGGGGATATCCAGTTTTTTTATCCATGTCAGCCCTGCGTCTGTTGAGACATATACCTCGCCGGCAAAACGCGAACCTCCGTAAATTACATCGGGGTTTGACGGTTTGAATTGCATATCCACAATTTCGATGGATGAAAAAACGGAAGTCCAGGTATCGCCACCGTCTGTGGACATAAAAACACCATCGAAACCGGAAGCATAAAGTGTGTCGTTACCTCCGGGCCGTTTCAGCAGACGGTCCAGCGTTTTATAATCACCGGCATCCCATGCCAGTCCTGTTGCCGACCAGGTAGCGCCTCCGTCCACCGATTTATACACGCCGATGGAATTGTTATCACAAAAGTTGCCGGCACCCACCGAAATTAAACTTCCCCAGTCCCGGTCGCCTGTCGCGATAAAAACAGTATCGTTATCGGTGGATGACGCGGAAATAACGAGAATGTCGCTTACACCGAGGACATCGAGGTTGTCGTTTAAGACTGTCCATGTAATACCCCCGTCGGTTGTCTTCCATATCCCTCCCGAGGGAGAACCCACGTAAAACACGTTGGTGTCTGTTTCGGAGAAGCCGATACAGTTAAGACGGCCAAGTCCGAAATATCCTCCGAGGGAAGTGGAAGGTCCCCAGCTTTTCCAGTTTCCCGAGGCATTTCTGATGCCGTTGGTTTTTCGCAAATCCCGGCGAATTTGTGCAGCCGTAATATCTGGAAACTCGCCGGTAACAGGATTAACGCGGTTTTCCCAGAACCACTCCCAGCGTTTGAACTGGTTCCAGCCCACCGCTTTCTTGCGTACCCCATTTTCAATGTAATAACCGTTTTTTACATGAAAAGGTTCCCAGTAATCGTAGAATGCTTTTTGAATTTCGTGAAATGTCAGCGCTTTGTTGCCCTGGTCATTTTCCTGCGGCAGATTTTTTATCCACGGTTGTCCTTTAGCTGTGCCAAAAAGAACGAAAACGAGCATAAATGCTACAGCATGGCGTAAAACCTTTTTCATAATTATTTAGTTTTAAAATGAGTTTCATGGCACAAAGATTTTTAAACTAAATAGACTGCATACGTAAAAAGTATCTGAAAAAAGCTCAAACAAATATAATAGAAATGAAAAAAAATGTCAATCGTTATATCGAAGAAAATTAGATATGTTAAGAAATAAAATCCGGAAGCAAATTTTTCACTGCCGGATTTTAAAAAACCAATTGCTGTATTTTATTTGATATAGCCGTACACCGCTTCAAGCGTCCCGCTTGAAATTTTAAATATTATTTTGATCCCAAATGCTTTAAGCGTCCCGCTTAAAGCGGGGGCGAAGGGACACATCATTCAGTCAGATCTTCTTTTTTCAGTTCATAGACTTTTTTCAGACCATAGGCCGTACCAAGCACGATTAGCAAAAGCGTTCCCCCACTGATGGGCGCACCACCCCCGAGGGGCGGTTTACCCACCGGATCGTTGCCGGGGTCTTCCGGTTCCATCATCTGACCGATGGAAACAAAAGTGAATAATTGAAAAAGTATGATGAAAATGTATTTAATGTATTTCGGATTTTTCATGACTATCTGGATTTAGATTATTGAACAAATACTTTTTTGACGTAAGTTCCCCGGCTGTTGGTTATTTTAACAATAACATAAGCATTGCGGAGGTTGGTCTTCAGGACATTCATTCCTGACGACAGGAGTTTCTTCCCGGAATACGTTCTGCCGTACATGTCCACAAGTAAAACATCTCCCGCATCATCCTCACCGAGGTACCGGATGTAAACCGATTTATCATAAGCATAAACCAGATAGGAATTATCGGGAATATCTTCGTCTATGCCGGTCTGAAGAGCGTTCAGATGCAGAACGAACCGTTGAGGATCATCTGCCTTTGAAGAAGAAAACCAATAAGAATTTTCAGACGCCAAATCGGTCATATCTCCGGTTTTCAGGTCCTCAAGAAACAATGACTCTATTTCCATGTTGTTGACCTTTCCGAGTATCAACTCATGTTCACCGTTCTGTCCAGGTTCAAAATCCAGCAAAATAATCCTTTCATCACCCGTTAGCGGAGGTAATGCATCAATGCTTAATTTCAGATCGTTTTCTTCAAGATACAGTTGGGGCATATTGTCATCGCCGAAAAATTTATTCACGTCCCAGCCATTGTCATAGCCATCGGTCAGTCCTTCGTGAAAAGCAATCCACACTTCATCATCCCTGTACTCCGGATCGCTGATCTTTAAAACGAAATAGGAGTTGTCGGTGTCGTTTTCTTCTGCTTCTGTAGCTTTATAATAACCGATTGATGAATGTGTCCTGGCGTCAGCCGGGATGGTCAGCGAGTTGGTGCTGTTGTTGGTTTGAACAAAAAATCCTTGTGCCGTAGGTATGATGCCATCCGTCAGACTGCCCATCCCCTGTGCATTACGGTAGAGGTAGCTTCCCGTCCCGTTGCCTGCACCGCCGTCTTCCCACACATAGATGCTGCCGTTGATGCCGGTTGTATCCCAACTTCCGATATCCCAGTCAATGGCGCTGGGGAAGGGATTCCCCACCAGGTTATAGCCGTGCAGGGCGTCGCCGCTGTAGCTCAATGATGAAAGCGTCAGATCAGTACTGCGCAAAGATCCTTTGAAACTGATGGTCTGGTCGGCTCTCGGCGTTTTGACGGCTTCGATCCAGTAACCGAATCCCATACCCTGTGTCAATGGTGTTGTAATGTCGGTGATATATTGCCATGTATTTGTCGGCTCGAGGTAATTCTTGAGCCATGCTTCGGGACTCCCGCCGAAATACAGGGCCGAGGCCTTTTCACCACTAACAGGTGACGACAGCAAATGCCACTGCCCGTCGGTCACATACCTTTGTACCGTACTTGTCCCGTCCACGTTCAATGTTCCTGCGTTTATCAGCGAAGCGGCTCCCGTAGCATTGCTTTTCAGCAACACATTCCCGAAAACATTCATGGACTCTCCTGCTGAAATGCTGAAAAACGATCCCGCTTCCTGCGTAAAATCGCCATGAATGGAAAGTGCGCTGGATGAAGATGAGCTGATATATGAAGTCACACCTTCATCAATAACCAGATTGTTCAGATAAATATCAGGGTCTTTGGCATTAAGAATGACAAATTTTGCGTCCCCTCCGGCATGAAAGGTGCCACCGCTGGCATGCCAGTCGCCGCCGCTGAATTCAATGTCGCTGTAAATGGTGAGCGTTCCGGCAGTCATATACCCGGATGACCCGGAGTAAAAATATAGATCGCCATATCCTCCGGTTGTATTTACAAAATTAGTTACCGTTCCCCCGGTGATCATGAGTCTTCCACCGGAATAAACAACTATATCATCACAAATATTGAGTGTTCCACCGGTTTCTACTTTAACATCACCGTAAATCAACATATCGAAATAAGCCACCGGAACAGCGCCCAGCGTAAGCGTGCCACCGCTTTTAATAACAAGGCCTTTACAGGTAGCCGTGCTTCCGGAACTGCCCACATAAAAATTATCCAATATTTCAGGGTAAAAAGTTGCCCCGCCTTCGATGATTACAACTTTGGTTTCGTCGGGTACAGTCCCTGAATCCCAGTTGGATGCCGTTGTCCAGCTCGATGATGTTGCTCCGGTCCATTTATACGGAGCCGCAACGGAAATATAGCTTGCTTTTGTTTCGGTATCGGAGCCATTAGCATTGGTTGCCGTCAGTTCCACAGTATAGTCGCCTGTTGCATCAAATGAAACTTCAGGATTTTGAGAGGTGGAAGATGTTCCATTGAGGTAAGTAACCGTTGAAGGTGTGAATGTCCACGACCAACTTGTGGGGTCGTTAACGGTCATATCTGTGAATATCACCGCCGAATCCACAAGGGGCACGGTATCGCTGGCCATGAAATCGGTGACAGGATGCGATGTGGCGGGAGCATAAAGTTCCGATTCCCACAGTCCTCTGCCGTAGGTTGCCGCTCTGAGCCGGCTCAAATGCGGTTTGGTATTGTTGTAATAAATTTCCAGTTCCGTAACCACCACGTTAGGCAATCCGTCGCTGTATAACGACCAGTCGGTGTCGCCAACTTTCACGTAAACACCTACATCCGTGGCTGCATACAGTTCAATTTCGGAAGTGTTCTGTTTGTTCTGAATCACGCACATCACGGGAACGGATGGCAACCCTGATGAGATATTGGTCCACGTAGCCCCGGCATCATGTGACTGGTACACGCCGTGTGAGTTGTATTCGCCCATGGCTACCCAAAGGGTGTCGGCAAAGTCGGAATTTACTGAAATATAAGTGATATTGGATGAGCCGACAGGTAACGATCCGGTAATTTCCGTCCAGGAAGTACCGCCGTTATAGGTGGCCCAGATTTTTGATCTGTTTGCCACGTATATTGTATCCGGGCCGGAAGGAGCGACGGCCATTGATCTGAAAACATCGTTGGGATAAGCAGGAAGATCAAAATTACTGATCTTTGTCCATGATGCACCCTGATTGGTTGATTTCCAGACCGTGTCCCGTGCGGTATAAAGTGTGGTGTTGGAAACCGGGTCGATGGCGAATGGCGTTACCCACGCCGAAAATCCTGATAAATTCGATGTTATCTCGGTATAACCTGATGCCCAGCCATCCGTTGTCCGGAACAGCCGGCCATAATAAATCGATCCGTATTGTGTATCATCATCAGTATAATCAATCAAACATTCCATGCCGTCGCCACTGATCACCCATGTCCAATCCCCCGAAAGCAGCGAATGTGTGCCATTGTCCTGGAACCCGGAGATCACATTATTTGAAGTTAACGAAGACACACCTATACGATATATCTGGCCGATTACAAGACCATTACTCAAATTGGTCCAAACGGAGCCATTTGACGATTTGTACATGCCGCCGTCATTACCTTCAAAAAATTCTCCTGTGCCGGGGTGAAAACCAAACCAGTGTTTGTCGGCGTGAACCACCGGTGTGCCGCAGGTATTTTGCGGGGGTCCTCCCGTCCACATATTTACCACGGTCCAGCTTGAACCTCCATCGGTTGATTTCCAGGTATTGATACCGCCAACGTAAAGAGTAGAAGCGTCATCGGGTTTTGTTGCCAGCGCCAGGTCGTAAGTGCCTTGTCCGCCTGTGGAGGTTCCGTCGCAGTAAGAACCCAGCAGGTTGTTCCCGCTGATGGTGCCGTCAAAAACTTTAGTCCATATCTCGCCGCTGTCATCCGATTTATAGATGCCTTCAAGTCCTCTGGTTGAAGCAACCACTACGGCATAAACCCTGCCGGGCATATCTTCGCTTACGGCCAGTTCAATCCGCTTTGCACCGGCGACAGACAATTTTAAAACCCATGTGGCGCCTTTGTCAGATGATTTATAGATAGCGCCTGATCTTGTGGATCCGTAAATAATATCCGGATTAAGCGGTTTGAATTCCATGTCAATAAATTCAATTGTTCCCGGAAGTTTGGGCCATGTTGTTCCACCGTCTGTTGTCAGGAACACGCCGTCAGTACAGGCAGCATAGATTGAATCGCTGCCGGCAGGATGTTTTAAGAGACGGTTCACTGTTTTTTTATCGCCCGGTAACCATTCAAGATCGGTTGATGACCAGGTTGTACCGCCATCCGTGGATTTTAAAACACCGATGGTGTTATTGTCATGTATCTGCCCACCGCCGAGTGACCATATACTTCCACCATCCCGGTCGCCGGTGGCAATGTAAATTGTGTCGGTACTTTCTGAAGTGCCTTCGTAAATCAAAATATCACTCACGCCAAGTACGTCGTTATCATCGGTAAGTGTTTCCCAGCTATTGCCACCGTCGGTGGTTCGCCACAACCCGCCGGAAGGGGAACCCGCATAAAAACGATCGTTATCGCTGTCAACAAAGGCAATACAATTCAGGCGCCCCAGTCCAACCGAAGTAGTTTCAACTGTGGAGGGGCCCATGCTTTTCCAGTTGCCTCCCACATTTGTGACGCCTGCGGTTTTGCGTAATTTTTTGCGGATCTCTGCTGCGGATGTTTTCGGAAATTCACCTGTGACGGGGTCAACGCGGTTTTCCCAGAACCATTCCCAGCGTTTGAATTGTTTCCATCCGGGAGCTTTTTTCCGGATGCCGTTCTCGACATAATAACCGTCTTTAACGTTAAACGTTTCCCAGTAATCGTTGAATGCTTTTTGAATTTCGTAAAAAGTGAGTTCAGCAATGTTTTCATTCTTTTGTTGCGGGAGATTATTTTGCAGGGGTTGGGAATGTGTTTCGTAAAACAAAAGAAAAAAAAGCAAAAAGATACCCGTTTGTAAAGTTTGTTTCATAGACAATTAGTTTTGACCCAATATTATACAAGAAGATAATATGAGTTGTTATTAAGAGAATAATGATCAGTAACTGTTCAAAGGTAGGTAACCGGAAGTATGGGATCAAATAATTAACAGATATTTAACAAATTACG
Source organism: Bacteroidales bacterium (assembly GCA_029933225.1). Lineage (GTDB taxonomy): Bacteria > Bacteroidota > Bacteroidia > Bacteroidales > F082 > JAADID01. The sequence goes on from JAOZOO010000072.1 coordinate 6,998, forward strand.
CCTAAATAAAAAAAGCGGCACCAAGCCGCTTTTTTAACATATATTTATTATTCACCTTTTATGGTGTTCCCATCAGATTCAGTTCTCCGTCGCACGAAAGTTGGGCGTTGGATTCAAGAGTCAGGTTGGCACAGGTTGCTATCGTGGTACTGCTTATGTATGGATTATTGGGTACCGTTGATGCATCGGGAATGACCACATCATAATTGGCATTGGGAACGATACCACCGTCCCAGTTACCGGAATTGTTCCAGTCGCTGGACACAGTTCCTGTCCATGTCAGGGTTCCGCCTTTGATGTTAATGGTATAATCTTCCACTTCGCCGTTGGCAGTAGAACCGCACGGTGATCCACAATCCGAATCCCAGTATTTTGTTCTTAAACGCATTCGTGTTGCGCCAATACTTGCATCCGAGGGAATCGTTACGCTGAAAGTCCCTTCGCCATAATCATCTACATCGCACACTACATTTTCTCCCGGATCAGTAAAGTCGCCGTCCCGGTTGTAATCAATCCATACACCAAGGTCCATATCTGCATAATTGGATCCGTTCTTCACATAAAGAGTATAGGTTCCAAGAAGGTTTACATCAATCATAATGTTTGTAAAATCCTGGTAATAATTACCACCTCCAATATCAGTATAGCCGTTATGGTAATTTTGTACCGAGGCGAAACTGAAATCATAAATATACCCTGCCGGGTTTGTAGAATAAGCATCACAATATCCGGTAGGGGCATCCGAAGCCACAATATATTTTGTTTTCACTTCAGTATCATTACCTGAACTATTAGAAACATAAAGAGTTACATCGTAGCTGCCGGATTTTGTAAATTGAACTTGGGGATTTTGTGAACTGGAGGATGTACCACCTACGAAAGTATAATCCGAAGGGCTGATGCTCCATGACCATGAGGTGGGGTTATTTTCAGATGCATCGGTAAATGTTACCGTTTCATTCAGCCCACAGGTAGTTTTATCAGCATAAAAATTAGCTGACGGCGCCAGTGGGTATCCGCTGATGATCATTGAAAATGCCTGGCTTCCCCCGCTTAAACTGCCATCGTGATCGACGGTTATGGTATAAACTTCTCCGGCAGTGGGATTTTCAATATATACCACTTCTACGTTGTCCACATTGTTTTCACCTGAATGGGTGGCAGCAGCCGAAGGATTGGTTCTGTCAAGTTTCCATGGATAATAGGTTGTTTTTGACTGGTCTGTAATCCGCAAGTCAAGGTCATTGACCAACATCACATCAGAAGGGTCAAGAGCCGGTGCCGGCGGTGTTCCTTTCGGGTCGGTCCAGCAAATGGTTACTTTGATCGGATAACCACTGGTGGCTGTAATGGTCGTTGTATAAGTTCCGCCATTGCTCAATACATGTTCCGAGATCACATCGTTGGTTTGATCTTCGGTGATTTTTTCGGCGGCTTTTTCAATGTTGATCAGTCCCCATCCGAATTTATAATCTGGTCCCGTACTTGATCCGGCTTCATCGGCTGTATGGATGATTAGCGCTTTTAAAGTGGCTGCACGCATTTTGCTCCCCGAGCCGTTTAAATCTTTCCAGTGCTCCTGTAACAAGATCAGTGACCCGGCTGCATTGGGGGAGGCCATTGAAGTGCCGCTTAATGAATAATATGCTGAATTATTATCGTTCATCGTGGAATAAAGCAAGACCCCGTTGGCTACAATATCCGGCTTGATTCTTCCATCATCAGCTGGTCCCCATCCACTGAAACTACTCATTACTACATCGGAAGGTTGAGTGTAACCACCGGGGATATCATTTACTGCTCCTACTGCCAGAATGTTTTTTGCTGTTGCCTGCGAGCCCATGCAATCATAACCTGTACTACCTCCGTCAGCGTCACGGGCTGCTGTGCTATAAACCCAGGAAGAGCCGTTCCAGTAATAATGTCCACCGCTATGATAATCGCCGCGATCATTTCCTGCAGATTTACAGATCAGATAATACGGTGCATTGTAGGCAATGTCATCCCAGTCACTGGCGCTTTGATCATAAAATCCGAACAGATAATCTTCGGTAGTGCTGACGGAAACATTGCCGTACCAGTACCAGTTTCCATCGGAACTATTATAGGCCCAGCCTCTTGTGTAGCCATAAGAGTGATTACTGACCAACGCTCCGCTTGCAGCTTCGGAAGACATTTCACTGTTGTCGCTGTTCCAGTCAAAAGCCCTTAAATTTCCTGATGGTGCCATCCCTTTGGCATAGGGATCAACACCCGATGCAATCAGTGTACCTGCAACATGGGTTGAATGATAATGTGTACTGGATGTCCCGTCGCCGATTGTAATTCTTGAACCGAATTCCTGATGAGTTGTCAACGGTGCAGCGGCATCCCATTCATGAACGGTCATGCCTGATCCGTTCAAAGATAAACCGGCTCCTCCTCCGGAATGCACTTTATTGGTCGAAACGGTGGCCGCAGCATTTTTGTTTTCGGTCTGGTAATATACAGGCATGCCAAACTCGTCCAGGTACTGCATTTCCCGTGTAACCACGCTGTCTTCTGTCCTGATCGGGACATTGTTTTGCTGGGAATAATTGATCACTTTCTGCCGGTTGGCTTCCCATTGTTCTTTGAAAAGCTTTGACATGCGCATCAATTCTTCCACATTGGTTTCGGTCTGCGCAAAAGATGTTGCCAGAAACCCGAATAATACGGCTGATAAGAGTAATAGTTTTTTCATGTTGTTTTGTTTTTTAATTCAAAATACTTTATGCTGCCATAGGCCATTCCGAGCGACAGCATAATTATCATTCCTGACCCGACGGGGGCACCGCCACCAATGGGCGGATCACCTTGTTGAGGGCCGTTTCCCGGATCCTGCGGCCCCATCATCTGACTGAAGCCGGAAACGGTAATTAACAGAAATACAATCACGAAGATGTATCTCATGAGGTTAGTTTTGTTCATGACATTTGGTTTTGACTTCCTTCTTTAACGGATAAAAACTTTTTTGGTTTCATTTTTTTCTTTTCGATAATTATCCTGTCAAAATTGATAATGAAAAGTAGTAGGGTATGATAATTATAAAGGAAGTATTTTTGCTATTAATAATAAAGGTGTAATACCGATTACAAATCAAAATGCGCCTTTGCTTCATTTCAATCCCAAAGGCGCTTTGATTTAGTAACGGCATTTACTCCCGAATATTCGGGATAAATTTTAAAATGCACTTCTGGCGCATTTTAAAATACAATTGGTATAAGAAATTCAAAAAAAAATGCCTGACACGAAAAATATCAGGCAAAAGACTGTATTTGGTAGTCTGGTTTAAGACAAAATCTATTTTTCTTCATATTCAAAAAACGCCAGCAGTATTGCATCTTTGATCTGGGATACATCTGTAATCTGTTGCGCAATGTCTTTGCCGGGGATTTTATTTGTAGTGTTTTTATACAGAGTTTGCTTACTTTCAGCCTTCACGACAAGTGGCTTGCTTGCTATTGCATTGCCGGATACGGAAACACTGTTTACCGTATTTGATTTATTTTCTTCAACCTTTTTATTTTTATCAATGTCTGTCGTATTCGAATAATAAAGATCTGCCGACCTGATATTTGCCCTTGCTTCCCACTGGCTGATATTGACCGTTTGATTATTGTAAGCAGATGCAGACGAATTGATATCCGGTTTGTCCTGTGCAATCAAAGCAGCAGGAGCTAACAGAATGATTATCAGTGCGTATTGTGTAAATATCTTTGCCATGATCTTTTGTTTTAGTTGTTGTTCTAATCTTTCATACGATAATCAATCTTTAAAGTTTCATTATCGGGGTATTATTTTTAAATAAAATCCCGGTCATGTTTTTACGCATAACCGGGATAAGAAAATATGTGACGGGGTAGAACTTTTTTCCTGTTTAACTCATTATGAATGAATACAAAAGATCAAAACAGGAAAATCACATTTCCTTTGAAAAAGAAAGGTGTTCCCGGGGTATAAGTCAATCCGTATTCCGCCGGCTGAAATTTCCCCATTCATCTGTTGTTGTCCCTTCGGATGTTCCCTTTAACTGAACCGTTGCACCCGGTAAAGGGGAATTTGTACTTTCATTAAGTACTTTACCATTTATAATATTATGGCCAAAAATAACTACAGGCATAAATACCAACAGCCATGCCATACAAATTACAACAATGTTTTTCTTCATTGTAAAATTAATTGTTGATGAAGGGAATTCAGAAAATGATATTTCATCGGGATCACAAGATATGTGGTTACAATAATGAATACTGATAACCGGAATATAATCTTGTTCATTTGATGAATATCAAAGAAAACAAATATAGTAAAAAGCTGTTCCGTATCGACGAAACAGCTTTTTGATTTTGAAAGAATTTCTATTTAAAATTACTTGGTTCCGGATGGTCCGTAAAGCGTGAGTTCTCCGTTGTTGGTCAGTTGTGCACCTGATTTTAAAGTCAGATTCAGACATTCGGCGACGGTTCCCGAAGAAATGACCGGCCATCTGCCTCCTGTGGGTGAAGTGGGGATGATCACATTGAATGAAGTGGAAGGAACAACCCCCAGATCCCAGTTATCGGGATCGTCCCAGTCGGTGCTGATGTCTCCTTCCCAGGTAATATCAACGGCTTTGACATTTACAGTATAATCTTCAACCTCACCGTTTAAAGTCGCACCACAGGGATAGCAATAACCATCATAATATTTGGTGCGTATCCGCATAACGGTGTTGCCCGGTTTTGCAGAAGCAGGTACCGTAAAATTGAAGGTGCCTGCACCATAACCGTCGATTTCGCAGATGATACTTTCATCTGAATCATAGAAATCGCCGTCACGGTTCCAATCTATCCACGCACCCACATCAAGGTTGGCATCACTTGTTCCGTTGGTAATGGTGATGTTGTAAGACTGTGCAATGTCCAGATCAACAGACTGTGCCGTAAAGTCCTCGTAATATTTGTCATTGGGGTCGGCACCTCCCACATTGGTGTAGGTTGAAGTATTGTCGAGTGTGGAAAGTTGTACCCTGCTGATGTATCCATACGGGTTGGTCGAATAGGCGTCACAGTATGAAGAAGGTGTATTACTTACCGTGATGTAACTGTTTTTTACTTCAGTATCGTTACCGTTTGTATTTTCAACGTATAGCGTAACATCGTAAGTGCCTGTGGCTGTAAATTTCACTTCCGGATTTTGAGAAGTCCCGGATGTGCCGTTGATATATTCAAATGTTGAAGGTGAGATACTCCACAACCATGATGTGGGAATATTGTCTGATGCATCCACCAGGGTTACCGCTTCGTTTCCTCCGGGGGACGTGTTGGTGGCAAAAAAGTCGGCAACCGGCGCCTCGCTGTTGGAAATGTTTCCGCTGATGATCATGGAAAACACCTGTCTGCCGCCCGACAAATTGCCATCATGGTCAACTGTAATGGTATAAGTTGTTCCCGAGGAGGGGCTGTCAATATAGACCATCTCCACATTGTCAACATTATTTTCCGATGTATTTGTTGCAGCATTTGAAGGATTGTTTCTGTCCAGCTTCCAGGGATAATAGGTTGTGCTTGTTGAGTTATTGACTACGCGCAGATCCAGATCGTTGACGAGAATAACATCAGCAGGATCCACAGCCGGATCAGGCATAGCTCCTGGAGGATCGGTCCATACGATGGTCACCTTGATGGGATCTGTACCTGTAGTCGTGATCTCTCTGCTGTAAGTACTTCCGTCATCCAGCACGTGTTCGGAGATAACATCTGTTGTCTGGTCTTCCGTGATCTTGTCGGCTGCGCTTTTCGTATTCATCAGTCCCCATCCGAACATGTAATCGGGCCCGTTGTTGTTCCCTGCTTCATCGGCAGTATGCACAACAAGCGCTTTCAGCGTGGATGCCCTCATGTATATTCCGAACAGATTGTGATAATGTTGCTGCAACAACAGCATGGATGCCGTAACCGTAGGGGCGGCCATTGAGGTGCCGCTTATTGTCAGGTAAGATGAATTGCCGCTGTTATTTGTTGAATAAAGACTCTGTCCGTTGGCAACAATGTCGGGTTTTACACGACCATCATCGGCAGGCCCCCATGCCGAATAGCTGGCGCTGATCACATCCGAAGGCTGTGAATAACCACCGGTAATATCTTCCACTGACCCGACGGCCATAATATTTTTGGCTACGGCTTTTGTACCCATGCAATCGTAATCTCCATCAGGATCGCGAGATGCCGTACTCCAAACCCATCCTCCGGCGCCGGAATCGTAAACATAATGGCCTCCTGTGTGATCATCATTCCGGTCGTTTCCTGCCGATTTTACAATCAGATAATAAGGCGCATAATAGGCTATTTCATCCAGGTCGCGGGGTCCGTTGTCATAAAACCCGAAAAGATAATCTTCCTTTGAGTCAATGTCTTTATCACCAAACCAGAACCAGGCGCCGTAAGATGAAAGATAGGCCCAGCCTCTGGAGTATCCGTAAGAATGGTTGCTGACCAAAGCGCCTTTGGCGGCTTCCCAGGCCATTTCACCGTCGTCGCTGTTCCAGTCGAAAGATTTCAGGTTTGCGGCGGGAGCCATTCCTTTGGCGTTGGCATCCACACCCGAAGCGATCATTGTTCCGCCCACATGGGTTGAGTGGTAGTGCGAAACTGTCACCGTGTCACCCATTGTCACTCTTGAGCCAAATTCCTGATGAGTGCTTAAAACAGCGCCTGCATCCCATTCATAAACTGTCATTCCCGACCCGTCAAGACTTAAGCCGCCGCCTCCGCCGGGTTGCACTTTGTCGGTGGAAATTGTTTTGGCGGCATTCAGGTTCTCGGTCATGTAATACTGAGGCATCCCTTTTTTGTCGATATACTGCATCTCCATCGTCACACCACCGCTGTCGATGCGGATGGGCACATTATGCGTTTTTGAATATTGCTCCACAGCATCGCGTTGTTGCAGCCATTGCTGTGTTTTTACCTGATAAATGTATTTCAGTGCATCAACATTTGTGGTTACCTGTGAAAACAACGGTTGCATGAAAAAAGTAACCAGTAAAAACAAAGTAAAATGTTTTTTCATTTTGATTGGTTTTTGGTGAGTATTAAAAAAAGAAAACCCGGTTAAAAATAAACGAGGTAAATTAACAAATTAAGTCAGCATGTTTTCATGAGGGCAGTATAGAAATTATTAACAGGAAAATGTTATAAATGAAATCCTTATCCATACAAAAAAACGTAATTTATGCGGGGGAAATACGGGTATATAAAAATGGGAAAGGCGGCCCGGGCGGACCGCCTTATAATTCCCAGATTAACCAAAACTATCGCCTAATGAAAAATAGGGAAGTATCTTAAATACTACAAAAATCGTGCTAAAGTGCACGCCGTAGCACATTATCCAAACTTATTTTTCCACCACCGTAAATGAACAATGTAAATAACATGATCAGATAGTAAAGCGGAATTTCAAAACCGTTATTACCGGCTTCAAACCCATTATGTAAATGAACGGTAAAAATTGCTACCAGCATTACGAACATCAAAGGTACGGAAATTATTCGAATTGTCAAGCCTAAAATTAAAAAAAATACACCAGCAGTTTCGGTAGTAGCTGCCAGATAGGCATTCAGTGTGGGAAAAGGTATGCCCAGACTATCGAACCACTCTGCCACACCCTCAATATTTTTCCATTTCATCATACCGGTCTCCCAGAATCCGTAAGCCAGGACAAGCCGCATAAACAACAGAGGAAGGCCCGAAAGTTTCTTCAGGCTGATTACTCCCGCTTCATATTTATTTAAAATCTTTGTTCTCATTTTCTTATTTTTTTATTCATTTATGTCTGTTCTTTTCATGGGAAGGTATAATTCATCCCGTGCACTTTTGATTATGCAATTTATGTTGTTTTTTTAAAAACCGTTTAAAATATTCAGCCGGAATGAAAAGCTGTTTTTAAAACCCGGTACTGACAGGTAGTGTTGCGAAAATCAGATCGCGGTTGGAAGGTTTGTTAACGGGGACAAAAAAAGGGAAGCCGGAGAGCCGGCTCCCCATTCGAATGGATATTCAGGAAATTTACATTTTATCAGTTCCGCATTTACCGGCACCGCATTTTCCTTCACTGGTTTTTGCTTTTTTGGATTCGGTATTGCTTTTACTTTGCGTGGTTTTACCTTCTCCGCATTTTCCTTCGCCACATTTGTCGCCGGTGGTGGTTTTGGCATCTTTACTGGAAACGGTAGTCGTTTTACTCTTTTTGCTTTCCGTTGATTTGCCTTCGCCACATTTTCCTTCACCACATTTCATTTCGGTGGATTTTGTGTTTTTTTCAGAAACAGTGCCGGTTTTGGTTTTGGATGATTTGGCTTCTGTGCTTTCGCCGTTGCATTTCAGGTCATAAAGTTTGTCGCCATCAGCCGTAAAAGTAGTGGCCTTTACAAATGTTTTAATGTTCAGCTCTTTGCCGGATGAATTTGTGTTCGCCTGTGTAGTAAGCGTCAGAGAAAAAGCCAATACGACTACCAGAGCTGTGATGAAACTGAATTTTTGTTTTTTACTTTTCATGATGTTAAGTTTAAATAATTGATTAAAAATTGATTTGTT
>JAOZOO010000194.1 GCA_029933225.1 Bacteroidales bacterium
AAATTGTCAAATAGCCAAATTGTCTAATCCAGTACGCACCGGACACTGAAACCGTAGCCCTTATCGCCGTCGTTACGGTTTACTACGGTGTTATTGTAGTCCAGGCGACGGTACCATGCAGTTGTTGAACCAAGTGCAGTAGCCGACCACCAGTAACCGTAGCTACCCAAACTGTTGAAATCTCCATCGTAGTAGCGGTAACCGCCCGGAAGCACCGAAAAACTAACTTCGTCAGTTCCGTTACCGTTGTTGTACCATCCGCTTGTAGATTTCATTTTATTTCCTGCAATACTACTACCCCCTAAATAATCCACTAAAATATCCCATTCCGAATCATTCGGAAAATGCCAACCATTTGGGCAAGAATATTTTGCAGCTTCCCAATTATATAGCCGGCCATATTTATTGCAATTAGCAATTGCATTATCATAGCACCAACTATCTGCTGTTCTATAATTCAGGTTCTCAGCCATCCATGTTTGGTTACCAATTTTTACCCATTTGTAGGTTTGTCCATCACGGGTATCAGTAAAATATCCTATACCTGGAGTTGCTTCTAATTTAAAACTGATTTCCCCCGTCAGTTTCTCCCTTTCCGCCAACACATCCCAAACAATTTCTTTGTTGGTGCCGGGTTGCTGGTTTTTTCCCACAGCACCGGTTACCTTTTGCAGTGACTCTCCCCAGGTCTGACCATCATCGGTGCTGCAATAAACTTTTACGTTATAAGTGCCTTCTCCATGCAGATCATAATAAATGTGGATTTGTTTGCCCTTCTGTTCAAAACGGATATTTGATACTTTTTGGGAAAAGGTCAATATAGGTAGAAACAAAATAGCCAATATCGTAATATGTTTTTTTATGATGCTCAATATGTATTCTTTTGCCATAATTAATAATCCCTCACGCACCGAACACTAAAACCGGTTCCTTTTTTGCGGTTGCCTCGGAATACTTTGCCGTTGCGGTAGTATAGAAGACGACGCCACGCGTACGTATTACCGTATGCCGTAGACGACCACCAGTAACCATAGTTACGCAAATAGTAGAAATTTCCATCTATGTGACGGTAACCACCCGGAAGCGCAGAAAAACTAATTTTATCAATTCCATTGCCGCTATTGTACCAGCCGTTTGTGCTTTTTAGCTTATCTCCTTCATCCATACCACGCTTGCCAGCGGCATCTGCCTCGCTCCGGCTCATGCCAAGGTATATCTCCAAGTTTTTCCATTCTTCATCTGTTGGCAAATGCCAGCCTGGTGGGCAGGCATTCATGGCAGCATTCCAAGTGTATAGCCGCCCATATACAGCTCCAAAGGAACTGTTATTAGCATAACACCACGAGTTGGAAGTTTCGTAGTTCAGGTTTTCAGCAAACCATGTTTGATTTCCGATCGTAATTATTTTGTAGGTTTGCCCATCACGAGTATCGGTAAATGATCTAATAGCTGGGCTCGCTTCTATTTTAAAAATGATCACTCCCGTCAGTTTCTCCCTCTCCACCAACACATCCCAAACAATTTCTTTGTTGTTGCCGGGTTGTTGGTTTTCCCCTACGGCGCCGGCCACTTTTTGCAAGGACTGGCCCCAGGTTTGGCCATCATCCATACTACAAAATACTTCAACATTATAAGTTTCATCTCCCTGCAAATCGTAATAAATATGGATTTGTTTGCCAGCTTGCTCGAAACGGATGTCAGAGACCTGCTGTGCTTTAAGAAGTAACGGAGCAGCTAGCAGCAAACACAAGGTGGCTATGGAGAAACGTTTCATAATCTAAAGGTACAAATTACAAATATTTTGACCGCCAAAGGCGGTACATAAAAATTGTCAAATAGCAAAATAGACAAATTCCCTAATCCCTGACGCACCGGACACTGAAACCTCCCTTCTTATCGTCGTAGTTACGGCCTACTTTGTCGTTATTGTAGCCTAGGCCACGGACCCACGCGCCATCACTACCGTACTCCGTAGCCGACCACCAGACACCGAAGTAGCCCAAATTGTGGAAAGGTCCATTGTAGCCGCCGCGGTAACCGCCCGGAAGCGCCGAAAAGCCAACTTCGTCAGTTCCATTTCTGTTATCGTACCAGCCGTTTGTGCTTTTTAACTTTTCACCTTTACCTATACCACTATAGCCAGTGTTATCCGCTTCACTCCGGCTCATGCCGAGGTACATTTCTAATTCTTTCCATTCATCATCTGTTGGTAAATGCCAGCCTTTTGGGCAAGCACTTTTTGCAGCTTCCCAATCATATAACCTGCCATATTTATTACAATTCGTAGTTATGTTATCATAACACCAGCTATTCCTGGTTTTATAATTCAGGTTCTCAGCCATCCATATTTGGTTGCCAATTCTTACCCATTTGTAGGTTTGTCCATCGCGTTTATCAGTAAATGTACCAGTATTAACGGGAAGTGCTTCAATTTTAAACTTCACAACCCCAGTCAGTTTCTCCCTCTCAGCCAGCACATCCCACACAATTTTTTTGTTGGTTCCGGGTTCTTGGTTTGTTCTCACAGCACCGGTTACCTCCCGTAAGGGTTTTCCCCAGGACTGGCCGTTGTTGGTGCTGCAAAATACTTCCACATTATAAGTTCCTTCTCCCTGCAAATCGTAATAAATATGAATTTGTTTGCCTGCCTGTTCAAAACGGACGTTTTCCACTTTCTGGGAAAAGGAAAGCAGGGGGAGGAACAAAAACATGAAGATGCTGTATTTTAGAATTTTCACTTTTTTTAAATGTTGAATATTTATTTTTTGTAGTGATCAATTCATCTTCCAGCTTTTCCAATCATCCGCCACCTTGTAACTCACATTCACCTCCGGATCCTGCGGCTTGCCATTTACTTTTAGCGATTCAAGGCCAACCTGATCTTTCAGGTAATTTGCCAGATTGCCGTACGTTACATTTCCATTGGTCTGTTGCAGTTTATCCAGCAGGAAATAGGTGAACATGCCATGTTTCTCTTCAGGATAAGGCAAAGCCGATTGCTCGCCCGATGAAGCGGAGAACACCACCATGTTGCCATTTATGTTCTCCTTTTTCGGTTTGATGGCCACGCCCCTGGCAGCCAGCAGCCCCTGGTTGCGTCCGCCACCGGAGAAACAGGCGTCTAAAAACACGGTAATCCGGCCGGCTCCTGTTTCACCTAATTTTTTGTACACATCCGATAGTTTGATAGCGGCACTCAGATTGGTGGCATCCACATCCACGGGGATAAGGTAGGGAACCTTGGTGTTTTCGTCAGGGAAGCCATGGCCGGCATAATAAAATATCAGCTCCCCCTGCTCACCCAGTTTTTCCATGATGGCTGTTACAAGATCTATTTCGCGTTGCATCTGCCCGGCGGTAGCATCCAGCATAAAATGCATGTTTTTTTCTTCCACACCAAGGACATCCAAAGCATACCGGCGAAATATCTCTGCATCGTTTTTGGCATATGCTACATTCACCTCTGCATTCAGGTTCCTTGAATAATCTTCATTGCCGATAACAAGGGCAATCCGGTTGGGATTTTTTGTTGGGTTATTCGGAATGTTTTTATCCACTTTAGAAGAGAGGGAACCAATGGTTATGGCTTTCTTCTGCTCCGTTTTTCCCCGTACCACCAGTTTTTCTGACGAAATGCCCTGGTTCATGGTCATGGTGATCGTATTGTTTTCAGCATATTTACCATATACTTCCGAAAGATGCATGTTTAAAACAATGGAAGAAGCATAGTATTCGTTCGTAGTTACCAGCGTATAATTGATCAGATATTCTTCGCCCGGTTCCAGGTTGCCGATCATCTGGTTTTCATTTGCCGACAGACAATACATATTGTCCGGAACAGAAAAACTGACCTTCACGTTTTTGGCATTGCCTTCGCCAATATTCTGGATCAGCACCTGTACATCAAACGGTTTCCTCCGCTGCAGCGTATTGCTGCTTTCACTCGTCACTTTATAGTCCACTACTTTTACCAAAGGAGCTTTGAATGCTTTTGTCTCAATTTCAATCTCTACCGGATCGCTGTCGAAGCCGTTGGCTTCGTCCACTTTTATCTGAAACAATGCCCTGCCGTTCGGTAAGCCCATTCCGGCATAAACAGGAACCTGCACCTGGCGCTCTTCATTAATATTCAATTTACCTATATAATTTCCGTCGTTAATTTGCAAGCCGCCGATTCCATTCTTTTCGGTCACGGACACTTTCAGGTTCAACCCCGGCCCCATGCCTGTATTTTTCAATTGGAAATAGATAACCGACTTTTCATTGGC
>JAOZOO010000346.1 GCA_029933225.1 Bacteroidales bacterium
TGAACAAAGGTGTTTTGAAAAAGATCAAAACAAAAGAAGCACAGGTGTATTTTACATTCCGAAATTCTGATCAACCATTGATAGTGAAGGTCGCTCTTTCGCCTGTAAGTATTCATGGAGCTGTTCTGAACATGGATGTGGAAGGAAAGACATGGGATTTTAACAAGGTTTACGTCAATGCTGTTGCCAAGTGGAAGATTGCAATGTCAGGTGTCAGGATCACGACAACAGACCAGACGGTGAAAAAGAACTTCTATACGGCTCTTTATCATTCGTTAATAGCACCATACACATATCAGGATATTGACGGTCATTTTCTTGGCATGAACAAAAAAACACTTCAGGCTCCTAAAAAGTATGTCAACCACACAGCTTATTCTTTGTGGGATACGTTCAGGTCGCTGTATCCTTTATTGACCATTATCCATCCCGAGAAAGCCAAGGAGTGGTCGGAAAACCTTGTTCAGAAATATCGTGAAGGAGGTATTCTGCCTAAGTGGCCTCTTGCGTCAAACTATACCGGCACCATGGACGGCTATCCAGCTGCTGCCGTTATTGCTGATGCAATAACCAAAGGTTTGGTTAAAGAACGGTTGAAGGATGCACTTGACGCTGCCACTTTTTCATCCGTGTATCAGCCTTCCATTGTTGAGCGATACAAGGGAACACGGGAAGGGGATATCATGACCCGTCATTTTTATTTTAAAGATAAATACGGTTTCATTCCGGCAGATTCTATTTCCGAATCTGTTTCGTGGGGATTGGAGATGGCATACTATGATTGGTGTACGGCCCAGATAGCCAAGGCAGCCGGAGATGATAAAGTGTATCAGGAGTACATGGATAAATCGACGTGGTATAAGGAATATTACGATCCCGAAACGGGGCTTATGCGTGGTAAGATGGCCGACGGCTCATGGCGCACACCTTTCCGTCCTAAATATTCCAGTCACCAGAAGAGTGATTATGTTGAGGGAACAGCATGGCAATGGAGTTTCTTTGTTCCGCAGGATGTTCCCGGACTCATAAAACTGCATGGTTCGAAGAAACAGTTTGAAACAATGCTTGATTCTCTTTTCACTACAA
>JAOZOO010000195.1 GCA_029933225.1 Bacteroidales bacterium
GGGTCTCAATACGTATCAAAACAGGGTTTTTACCACTGTTCTTCTCCTGCAGGGTGGCCATAAATTTAAACGTATGTGCCGGTACAACACGATCATCGTGGTCAGCCGTTATAGCTAACGTAGCCGGATAATCCACACCTTCTTTAATATTATGGAGCGGTGAGTAAGCATACAAATATTTGAACATTTCTTCACTCTCGTCGCTACGACCGTAGTCTGTCGCCCAGGCCCAACCGATAGTAAACCTGTGATAGCGCAACATATCCATAACACCTACAATGGGAATTGCCACCTTGAACAATTCAGGTTCTTGTGTCATACAGGCGCCAATCAGCAAGCCTCCGTTGGATCCACCCATGATGGCCAGTTTTTCACTGGATGTGTATTTTTCTCTGATCAGGTACTTGGCAGCATAGATAAAATCGTCGAATACATTTTGTTTGTTCATTTTCATCCCAGCTTTATGCCAGGCCTCGCCGTATTCTCCCCCACCCCGCAGGTTGACCATTACATAAATTCCTCCCTGTTCCAGGAAGGCTGTTCTGCTGATACTGAAACCGGGGGTCAGGCTGATATTGAAACCGCCATACCCATACATCAGTGTCGGATTGTTACCATCACGTTTCAACCCTTTTTTATACACAATAAACATCGGCACTTTCGTTCCGTCTTTACTTTCGTAGAAAACCTGCTTAGTTTCGTAGGCATCACTATCGAACTTCAGTTCCGATTTTCTGTAGAGTTCAGACTTCCCTTTTTTCACATCATAAATGTAAATATTGGAAGGGAATGTGAAAGACGTAAAACCGTAAAAGGCCGTATTGTCATCTTTCTCCCCGTTAAAACTACTTATCGTACCAATTCCAGGCAGTTTAAGCTCCCTGATCAGTTTTCCATCCATGGTATAAAAATAAGCCCTGTTGCTGGCGTCTTTCAGATACTGGGTATATAATTCTCCGCCAACCATGCCCGAACTTTCAAGTACATCTTCCTTTTCGGGAATCATTTCCATCCATTGACCCCATTCCGGATGGTTGAAATCCACCCTGATAATTTTCCCTTTGGGGGCATGGTCATTTGTTTGAATATACAATTCATCACCTACATTGCCGATCACCTGGTAGTCATAATCAAAACCATCGGCTATTTTTTTGAATTCCAGGCGGTCAATATCATCTGCCTTAGAAACATACAGAGCATTGCCACTGGTACTCTTCGTTTCTACGACAATCAGGAATTGTTCGTCATCCGTCACATAGCCGTAGAAATTCCGTAAAGGTTTTTTCGGATTATCAAAGATCAGTTTATCATCTGCCTGCGGCGTACCCAAACGATGATAAAACACCTTATGAAACCTGTTTTGACCCGACAGGACATCCTCTTCATCAGGCTCGTTATAGGCCGAATAGAAGAAACCGTCACCTTTCCAGGAAATGCCGGAAAATTTCACCCATTGGATATGATCCAACAGTGTTTTTCGGGTTTCGATGTTCATCACATGGATCTCGTTCCAGTCGGATCCGCCGGAAGAAAGGCTATAAGCCAGGTATTTCCCGTCTTTCGATACGCTGACATCTGCCAGGGCTATTGTCCCGTCTGTAGAAAAAAGGTTGGGGTCGAGCAAAACCTCCGGCTCATCCTCCGGACTGTCCATCACATACAATATATCCTGATTTTGTATGCCATCGTTTTTAAACATAAAATATCGGCCTCCTTTTTTGAAAGGCACCCTGTATTTGGGATAGTTCCATATCTCTGTCAGATGTTTTTTTAGGCTTTCTCTGAAGGGAATCTTGCTCAGGTATTCAAAGGTAATTTTGTTCTCAGCTTCAACCCAGGCCTTTGTTTCCGGCGAATTGTCATCTTCAAGCCAACGGTAAGGGTCAGCCACCTGATGGCCAAAATATACATCAACAGTATCCACTTTTTTCGCTTTGGGATATTGGATCTTCTGCGTTTGATCCTGGGCATGTAAGCTCATTTGTAACATAAGAGCAATGATTAAAATAAGGGAATTGATTTTCATAGATATTAATTTTAAAAGGGAAGTAAATGTAAATATGTTCGGCTAATAATTCAACATCTTCGTGAAAAACATACGCTATCTGTTAACAACTTTTATTTATTTTCATGCTTGTGCCTGACGACAACCTTTGACCGCCACCGGCCTGTTTTGTAATAAATAAAGTTGGCCGCCACTCCGAAAGCCCACGCAATCGGAATTCCCCACCAGATACCTGCTGAACCGAGTTTCTGTGATAAAATATAAGATACCGGAATACGGATAACCCACAAAGAAAGAATGGTGATGACCATCGGATAAAAAGTGTCTCCTGCACCCCTCAGCACACCATTCATAATAAACATGGTGGAAAACAAAAGATAGAACCCGCTGACAATATGGATATATTGTTTTCCTACTTCCACGACTCCGGCATCGTTTGTGAACAGGTACATCAGCGGTTCTGCAAACACGATAACGACTATAGATACAATGATTGAGATTACCGATGTCATCCCGAAGGCGGCATTCAGACCATGCTTAATACGTTCATACTTGTCGGCACCGATATTCTGGCCGACAAACGTGGATAATGCCGCAGAAAAGTTCATAGCTGGCATCCCCGCGATCATATCAATACGGACAGCAATACTGTATGCAGCTATCGTGGTTGTTCCGAACATATTCACGATGCGGTAAAGAGCCAGGAACCCGATAGCCACAACTGTCTGCTGGACACCTGTTGGCAGGCCTATTTTCAGGCTTTTTTTAAAAATCGATTTATCAAAACGCATCTTCAGCGGAGAGATATCCAGAAAAACATGGTATTTATTCAAATACCAAACAATAGTAAAAAATGCCCCCGCCTGTGCAATGACTGTTGCCAGAGCCACTCCTTTCACGCCCCATCCAAATCCCATGACAAACAAAATATCAAAAGCTACATTGGCCAAGGTCGAAATGATCAGAAAATAAAGGGGGGTCAGCGAATCACCCAGGCCGCGCAGGATAGCACTTGTCCCCTGAAAGCCGAAAAAGAATATAAACCCGAAGGCATAGACTCTGAAATAATCTACGGCCAGCCCGATAACGTCGTCCGGAAGGCTGATCAGGTTGAAAATAAATTTACTAAACACAATGCCTACTGTTGTGAGTACAATAGCGGCGAAAAACAGGAAAATATATAAGGTGTCTATGGTGCGTTTCACATAGTCCATTTGTTTGGCTCCGAAAAACTGAGCGATGATTACCGTAGCACCTACGGCAATACCAACCACAAAGGAAATGAGTGCGAATATGAGCGGAAAGTTAGCTCCAACAGCCGCCAGCGCTTCCTTTCCGATCACTTTTCCCACGACAATGCTGTCCACAATATTATACAACTGCTGAAAGACATTACCGGCCAGCATAGGCAAAGCAAATCTGAATATCTGTTTTCCTTCTCTGCCTACGGTTAAATCTTTCAACGCAACAAATTGTTAAGTAATAATTCGTTTGATCATCCGAACCATTTCGGTATCGGACATTTAGGATTTTTCCTTTTTTGTACTCAGCGGATTCTCAATCTTAAATGCTTTTTTCGGGTTCAGCTTTTCAACATCTTTCTTCACCTCATTCATTTCCGAAGCTACATCTTTCAGGTCTTTGGCTAAATCACTGTCTTCTGTTGCTGTTTTAAACTCCCGGATACCTTTTCCCAGCCCTTTGGCTAATTCCGGGATTTTTTTAGCGCCGAAGAGCAAAGCGATCACGACAAGAATCAGAACAATCTCTGTGCCACCGAACATCCCGCAATATTGTACCATAACTTCCGATTTTTCTTCAAAATTAATTAAATAATACCAATACTGCCCAAATAAATAATTTCCCATGTCCTCAAGCCGGACGGGCTCTTACTTTTTTTCTCCAGCAAAAAAAAGTAAGCAAAACCCGCCCGTACCGAACGGTACGTTCGGGCGGGAATGCCGCCGCTGATGAAAAAATTGCTAAAAATCAATCCATTCCACTAAAAGAAAATAACTCACCTGCCTCCGGCGAGCTCAAACAGATTTTCTTTCTTAACGTTCCATGGCTTGATTTTCTTTACGCATTTTTTCAAAGGCGGAAGCCCCAAGATTGGACATTATGGTGTAAACATCAATAATTCTATGTTGAATGCCTATTATGCTATGTGCGTCAGCTGCGGGTGGGTATCCCGAAACGGCGGGCCGGCGTATGGCGTGAATGGGAAACAGCGTAGAAATAAAC
>JAOZOO010000196.1 GCA_029933225.1 Bacteroidales bacterium
GGCACGTTGGCGTCGAAGCTGCGGTTGCCGGCTTCCATGTGGAAGATGGGGATGTGCAGCCGCCTGGCGATAATACCGGCGATGCTGCTGTTGGTATCACCCAGGATCAATACGGCATCGGGTTGTTCTTTCAGCAGGACTTCCTCAACCTTAATGAGCGTTTCGCCCAGCACATGGCCGAGGGAGGAGGTGTTTACGCCGAGGAAATAGTCGGGCTTACGGAGTTCGAGGTCTTTGAAAAATATTTCGTTCAGTTCGTAGTCGTAATTCTGGCCGGTATGGATAATGATCTGGTCGAGGTGTTCATCAATTCTTTTGATGGTGGAACTGAGCCGGATGATCTCGGGCCGGGTACCGATGATGGTGGCAATTTTTAGGGTTTTCATTGGTTTTCTTTTATCTGACATCTTAGAAAGGTATTTTGAGTTTGCTTCGGTTTCTTTTCGCCTGAGGTGAAAAGACCGCGCAAAGTCCAACTTCAATATTTTATGTTAGGATGATTATCGTTTCATAATGTTGTTACAATGAAGAGCATTGCGAGCCGTCAGGGGAGACAGGTTCATAAAAAGTATCCGGGTCATCCGGGTTGTAATGTTCACTGATCCAGAAGATGGTGTACAGATTTTCGTTGCCGGTGTTGGTGATGTTGTGGGTGTACCACACGGGCATATCCACGAACGAAGGGGTTTTCCCGTCAAGGTTAAAACTCAGGATTTTATCGGTGCCTATTCTTCTTAACTGAATGCGTGCCTGACCTTTGATTACGGCAAAGCGTTCCGCTTTCCGTGTGTGGAAGTGGTTGCCGCGGGTGATGCCGGGTTTCGTGGTGGAAAAAGAGACCTGTCCTCCGCTGTGGAGTTTTACCAGTTCCACGAACGAACCCCGGTCGTCTGTATGTTTGCTCAGGTGGAACGGGAAGAATTGTTCATGATCAATGTAACAAACGAAGGTGTTAAATAAGTTTCTTTCGAAAGTATTGGTCAGATCGGGAATAATTCCCTTCTCAAAATAATTTTCTTTGTATCCTTCCAGCAGCTTCAGGATGGAAGAAACTTTCCCTTCGGAAGTATGCTCAAGTCGTATTTCTTCAATCACCGGATCAATTGCATTCCCGTTATGCGATTTGAAAATATGATCTGCTATTTTTTTTACCAGTTCTCCGACATAGATCAGTTGAACAACACCGTCAGTTTCAATTTTGGGTTGTTCGTTGTGGGTAAGCTGATGGCAGAATGTAGCAATGAATGAGTTGTAGTACGGATGGCCGAAAGGGCCAAAGACATTGGGGATGATGAATCCGGTAAATTTCGCTTTGTTACGTGCTGCCCATGTTTCAAAAAGTTTCCGGCCCTCGTATTTGGATTTTCCGTAGAGGTTGTCTCTGTCTTCCTGTGTGGAAGAAGAAAAGAGGATGTGCGGTGTTGAGTTGGTTGCAACGCAGGCGTCAATGAGCTGCTGCACAAGCCGGATGTTTGTTTCATATATGACACGGGGGTCATGATGACGGTTCATGGCCGCCAGATGAACAATGGCATCACATGACCTGACAAAGGCTTTCAGTTTTCCTTCGTCTAGAAAAAATTCATCCTCAAAAGGGATTCGCTGCACGTCTTCCCGCAGACCGAGGTAGTTATACAGATGTGTGCCGATGAAACCGGG
Source organism: Bacteroidales bacterium (assembly GCA_029933225.1). GTDB lineage: Bacteria > Bacteroidota > Bacteroidia > Bacteroidales > F082 > JAADID01. The sequence goes on from JAOZOO010000196.1 coordinate 1,660, forward strand.
TTGTCCTGTTATTCCTATTTTCAATTTTATTCTGTTTTAATGAAACGCTGATAACGCAGATGATGCGGATGAATATGTATTTTTATTATGGAACACTGATAACGCAGATGAATAAAGATTTTTATTTGTGGTTATCTGTTTGATCTGTGTCATCTGTGTTCTATGCTAATCGGGGTATTGTTCAACGTCTTCACCGAGGATGTCTTTCCGGATCATGGGTAGCTGAAACAGAAGTTCTTTCAGTTCTTCTTTGTCCAATAGTTTAGTATTGTGCGAATGGTATTCTTCAATTTTTGTCATGTCGGGAACCCCTTTGGAGAAGTAACGTTCGTAGTTCAGGTCGCGGGTGTCGGCAGGAATCCTGTAATAATCCCCCAAATCCTTGGCACGGACCATTTCTTCGCGATTGACAAGCGATTCGTAAAGTTTTTCACCGTGGCGTGTGCCAATGATCTTTATCCCGTTATTGGCGTTGTATAATTCGAGCAATGTTTGAGCAAGCGTTTCGATGGTTGCGGCAGGGGCTTTCTGGACGAAAATATCGCCGGGGTGGCCATTGTTGAAAGCATACCACACCAGCTCAACGGCATTTTCCAGGGTCATCATGAAGCGGGTCATGGCGGGGTCGGTGATCGTAAGAGGTTTGCCTTCTTTAATTTGTTCTATAAACAACGGAATAACGGAGCCTCTGCTGGCCATCACATTTCCGTATCGTGTACCGCAAAAAGCAAGTCCTTTTGTTTCAGCCACTCTTGATTGGGCGACCATCACTTTTTCCATCAGGGCTTTTGACATGCCCATGGCATTGATGGGATAAACGGCTTTGTCGGTACTGAGAATGACCACATTTTTTACCTGTTCGCGGATAGCTGCTTCCATCACATTATCTGCCCCCAGAATGTTGGTTTTTACTGCCTGAACAGGGAAGAACTCACAACTGGGAACCTGTTTCAGGGCGGCAGCATGAAAAATATAATCCACACCTCTTACTACATTTTCCACAGAATGGTAATCGCGGACATCACCGATATAGAATTTGACTTTAGGATTATTCAGCTTTTTCCGCATGTCGTCCTGTTTTTTCTCATCGCGGCTGAAGATTCGTATTTCGGAAAATTCGTCTGTGTCCAGAAACCGTTTTAAAACAGCATTACCGAAAGAACCTGTCCCGCCGGTAATGAGTAGTGTTTTGTTTTTTATCATTTGTTTGGGGTTTGTTGTTTTTTGCCATCGAATTTGATGTTTTTTTTGTCATTGAATTACACGTTTTCCTGCCGGCAGGAATTTGACGAATTATTGTTTTCCGCAAGTGGGAAAGTTGTTTGGGTGGTCGTTGTTTCCGCGGATTAGTCTGGCTTTTTCTATGAAACCGGAAACAACTACCCCACGTTTAGTTTCCGGCCTTCGCCGAAACAGCTATGCTTCTCTTTTTCTTTTTATCCATTCTGCGAAAAAAGGATCGTCCAATTCATAAGCTGTTTTGTTTTTAATAACATACCCATGTTTCATCAGTCGTTTTAAGCTGCTAAAAACAGTGCTGGTGGCACGGATACCGTATTTGCGGGCAAATGTTTCCGTTAAAATGTTTTGCTCGTGGCGAGAAAGCCCGATTAACACCTTTTTATCCGTCTGGTTCTGGGTTTGCCATAAACGCTCATAATCCATATCGTGGATTTGAATTAAACGATGAATAGCTGCCTCTATATTTTCTTCTGTTGTTAAACTGTTATCGCAGTTGTCCCAGATGGTAAAGGCCAGTTGTTGTGTGTAATAGGGATGCGAATGGGTAAAATCCAGAATGTTTTTACTTATGGCCCCGGTATGAGAACACCTGCCGGAGAAACCGTTTTTCAAATATTCATAAAAATCATCATAAGGTATTTTTTTCAAATACATCAATTGCCCGAAATGATAAAACGGGGATTTTTTCTTTTCAAATATCTCACGCATCATAGATTCCAGACTACCAAGAAAGGTGTAGTTAATGTATTTGTGGTGCTGAATAATAGCTCTCAACTTTCTGTCGAGTCCATTCCCGATCCTGTTTATATCCTGAAATTCATCCAATATCAGAATGGGGCGTTTGGAATTTTTCCCGAGCTTTTCAATCAGGTTAAAAACATCTTCAAGAACAGGCAATGCCGAAGCCGCCGGTTGAAAGCTTACATCTACTTCACTGGTCAGGGGATTAACGTTGAGAACGGGGACAATGCGAAAACTTTTAATGAGTTGTTTTAATCGTTCAAAAGGATAAATCCGGTAAATCCGTTTCAGGAGCTGGCTGGCAAAATCAGATATATCTGTGACTAATTGTAAATCGAGAAAAACATACGGCCTGTCCAGTTGATTAACCGCTTTCATCATTAAGCTGGTTTTTCCATAGCGTCGGGGACTGATCAGGATTAAATGGTTTTTACTTTGAAGTAAACTTTTAATCTGTTTCAGTTCCTCCACCCGGTTTGTAAAATAGGGCTCGTCAACAACACTGCCAAACTTGAAAGGATTTGTTTTTTTCATTGCGAACTTTTTCGTTGCGAACATTTTCGCAGTAAATATAGTTAATTATTTCGTTTGAATTATG
>JAOZOO010000347.1 GCA_029933225.1 Bacteroidales bacterium
TACCTGAAGCAAATGCAAAGTTACCTTCAAGTGTGAACGGACGGTATTTGAATTTCGAATAGCCGCGGTTGTGCTGCTCGCCGTTTACGTGGAATGAGTTAGGGAGGCAGAAATTATCGGCAAAAATGCGAAGAGCTTCAGCAGCCCCTTTACCGTTCCTGACTTGTGCCTGAAGGTTGCCCAGCCAGCTGAATGAGTATCCGGTCCAGTAATCAGAACCGACCTTTACGAGGTTATTCACCGATCTTGTCATGATCTCCTTAACCTCAGGTCCCTGGTCAACGGTCAAAGTTCTCAACGGATAAACTGCCATCATGTGTGAGAAATGACGGTGTGAAACTTTAAATTCCAGATCGTGAGCAATCATCAGACCTGTTTCTTTATCGACTGAAAGGTCGGGCCATTCCGATAGTATTTTATTCCATTTTTTTGCTTCATCTGTTTTTCCAAGCTCTGTTGCCAGCTCGGCTGTTTTTTCATAAGTCCAGCGGATAAGTGCCAGATCGAAATTGGTTGTTTCACCAAACCAGGCATTTTTTCTGTTGTCGTGTATTTCCGGACTTGAACTTATTGGCAGTTTACGTTTGCCGTCAGCACGTTTAACGGATATTTGGTCAAAAAATATTGCAACATCTTTGAGCCAGGGATATGCCTTTTCGGCAAGAAAATCCTTGTCCATCGTGTATCGCCAGTGCAGGTAGAAGTGATGTCCCAGCCAGGCACCAACGGTTGGGCCGAATGAGTACTGTATCCATCCGCCCATCGGCTCTCCGTCGAGGGTGGTAACTCCCGGAACATTCAGCCCTGATGTCTCAAAATATGTTTTGGTGTACTTTTTAAATGTTTCTCTGTACTGCCACAGCCAGTTGATGAATCCTTCCTCGAGGTCAAGGTGGTTTCCACTGTATGACGGCCAGTAGCTCAATTGTGTGTTCAGGTCGTGGTGGAAATCACCTTTCCATGGTGGAAGCTTGCCGTTATCTGCTGTCCATACGGCCTGCAGTGAGATGGGAGGAGTGTTGTTCCTTGCGGCAGAACCGAACTTGTACTGCTCGAGATACCACTGGTGTTCAAGAACACTA
>JAOZOO010000073.1 GCA_029933225.1 Bacteroidales bacterium
ATGCTGCGCCGGGAGAATAAACGGGAGGGTGATAAAAAAAATTATCAGTAAAAAAGGTTTGCGCTTGTTTCCTGTTTGTCGTTGAACCATGATCAGGTGAACTTACCGATGATATCAAAGATAATCTTTGTTTTTTTATCCAGCAACTCCCTGCTTTTGGCTTCTGCCAGAAAACGGAGATATGGTTCGGTATTCGACGGACGGATGTTGAACCACCAATCCTGAAAGTCAAGTCTGTAGCCGTCTACATCCAGAAATTGTTGCGGCGGATCGTTCTGCATGAAATATTCTTTTACGGCATTCATAGCTTCCTGCTTCTGTTCCAATTTAAAGTTCACTTCGCCTGTGTTGGCATACGAGGAAATGCTGCTGATAATCTTTGAAAAAGGAATGCCTTTCTTCTTAAATTTATCTAAAACGCGTAAAACAAGTAATGCTGCCAGCAGGCCGCTATCGGAATAATAGAAATCTCTGAAATAATAATGTCCGGCCAGTTCGCCGCCATAAATGCCGTCAAGTTCTTTCAATTTAGTTGCACCGTAAGCGCGTCCAACCCGCCAGATAGCCACCTCTGCTCCGAAATGTTTTTTCAGGTATTCTCCCACCGCCTTTGACGTGCGGATATCCTGCACTACAATCCCTCGTTCTTTCCGTTCTTCAAAAAAGTAATGTCCCAGCAAAGCGATGATCAGATCGGGAGAAACAAACTGTCCTTTTTCATCAATAAACATCACCCGGTCGGCATCGCCATCAAAAATGAGTCCGACATCGCAAGTATTATTTATTACCGCCTGTTTGATCTGTTCCTGATTCTCAGGCAACAGTGGATTGGGCTCATGAGACGGAAAAGTCCCGTCAAGAGCATCGTTGATGTAATGCACTTGTGAACCGAACAAATCATGCACAAACAAAGCTGCCATACCGTTGGAAACGTCGATGGCAATCTTCAGCTCCGCAAAACCTGATCTGTATTTTTTAAGAAATGCCAGGTAAGGATTTTGCACATCCATTTTTTCCAGCTTTCCACGTGGTTTCGGTTCAATCTTCGCTTTTTGTTCGATCAGTTCCTCGATCTTCTGCAAACCGTTATCATATCCTACCGGAACCACATTTTTCGCCGAAAATTTAAGGCCATTGTAATCAGCCGGATTATGCGAAGCGGTGATCATTACCGAAGCATCAAAGTTAAATTTTCCGGTAGCCCAGTACACCATGGGTGTTGTTGCCTGGCCGGCATCCAACACATCCACTCCTGCATCCAGCAATCCATCAGTAAGCGCAGTAAATGCCTCATCTGATGAAAGGCGCACATCCTTTCCGACAAGTACTTTTTTACACGGTATGACAAAGGGTAGGAAATAGCCGATTTTGTAAACGATCTCCGGTGTCAGATCTTCACCCCATACCCCCCGGATATCGTACGCTTTGAATGCTTTCATAAACGTAGATTATTTATAAATGCCCATCTTATTCAATGCTTCCTGGTATTTTTTTGCATTTTTTATATGCTGCCTGCTGCTTTTGGCAAAAACATGATAACCCGAGAGATCATCTTTGGCACAGAAAAATAAATAATTATGGTGGGCATAATTCAACACAGCATCGATGGAGGAAATGGAAGGGATACATATAGGCCCGGGTGGCAAACCGGAAACAAGATAGGTGTTGTAAGGAGATTTTATTTCTTTGTGCTTGTTCAGCACTCGCTTGATCGTATAGTCATTCATCGCATAAATCACTGTCGGGTCAGCCTGCAGGCGCCATCCTGCTTTCAGGCGGTTGATATACACACCGGCAATAACCGGTTTTTCGTCATTTTTGTTGGTTTCCTTTTCGACGATCGAAGCCAGTGTTACCACTTCCGGGATGGTCATGTTCATAGCCCGGGCTTTATCCGTCCGGCTTCCGCTCCAGAATTTAACATATTCGTCATGCATCCGCTTGATAAATCCTTCGGCAGATGTATTCCAGTATATTTCGTATGTGTTGGGTATAAACAACACAGAAGCCGTTTCTTTTTTCAGCCCGATCAGGGCCAGATACGTGGAATCGGTCAGCAGGCCGACAATAGATGCCGAATCTGCTTCTATCTGACGGCTTACTATTTGCGCCAGTTGATAAATATCACGGACATTGTTAAAAATCAGTTGTACCGGCACCTGTTGTCCTGATCGCAGCATATTGATCAGTTCGTTATTACTCATTCCGGGGTTGATCAGGTATTTACCGGGTTTGACTAATTGAGGGTATTTTTTCTTTTCGGCCCACCACTCAAAATACTTTCTGTTCACTACCAGACCTTTTCCGTATAAGATCAGTTTCACGTCATCAAAATCAGACCCTGTGGGTATAGTGATCGCCACCGGTTCGTCATTCGGCGTCCACACATTCGGTTTGAACACCACACCGTATAAAAAGTAAGCGGCGCCGGCCAATGCCAGGATCAGGATAAACAGAATAGTGAAAATAATTTTCTTCTTTTTACCGTTTTTTTTCCTGCGCGTGCCGTATCGCGGATGATAATATGCCATTGTACATTCCTAATTTGCCTAATACTCCTGTTGTTTCAATCCTCCTTATGGATGAGCTGCAAAAACAGTTCGTCAATCCACTTATTGTTTCTTCTGTTCCACTCTTTTTTCTCTCCTGAAACAATAAAGCCCTTGTTCCTGAACAACTTCAAGCTTATTAAGTTGTCTTTTTCAACGTTGCAAAAAAGCTGGTGCAACCCCAGTAAATTGAACGAATAATCGATCAAAATATCCAGTGCTGTACCTGCATAACCCAAACTTCTTTTCTCCTCAATAATCATTATACCTATTCCGGCCCTAAGATGTTTCGGTTCAACGTCAAAAAGATCAATGGTGCCAATGGCACTTTTACGGTCAGATTTATTTAGTTCGATAATAAAACGGGCTTGTTTTGCTGCGAAAACATCTTTATCTGCCAACATAATATACTGTTCCAGGTCGAAGCGGGAAAAAGGAACAGTGATGTTGGACAAGTGCCAGAGCTTTTGATCATTTTCCAGTTTGTATAGAAAATCAACATCCCCGGGTTCGGGAGCCCTTAACAAGATATTTTCTTTGTTCATCATAATTAGCCGTAAATATAAGGAAATATATTATTTCTGCATGGATGACCTTCAGAAGATAAGAAAGAAAAGATTTTTTAATTCAGGATTATACAGAAATTTCCATTTTGCCTTCGAAAACAAATTCGGCCGGACCTCTGAGCCACACATTTTTAAAGATCCCATCTGCTTTCGGATCAAAACTTACAATAAACTCTCCACCCATAGTATGAACAAGCTGCGATGTTTTTCCGTTAATAAAATAAGCGATCATAGCCGAAGCCGTCACACCGGTTCCGCATGACAAAGTTTCATCTTCCACTCCTCTCTCATAAGTACGCACAAATATTCTGTCGTCATCCATTTCCACAAAATTTACATTCGTACCCTCTGGCATAAAACGTTCGCTGTATCGTGTCTTCCTTCCTTCCGACACCACATCAATTTCGGCAACATGCTCTACAAATTCAACATAGTGTGGCGAACCGGTATTTAAAAAGTAAAAATTGTCTTCTTTTTCTACTTCATGCACATCCGCCATCGATAAGGAAACATCACACATACGATCAGCGCACCGGTCTTCAATAATCGCTCGGTGGAGGCCATCGTAAGCATTGAATATCATTTCCTTATCCGAAATTCCCTGAAGAAAGGCAAACATAGCTGCACACCTTCCGCCGTTGCCGCACATGCTGCTTAACGCTCCATCCGAATTGTAATACAACATTTCAAAATCTGCCACGGATGAAGATGCTATGATGATCAGACCATCGGCACCAATACCAAACCTGCGTGAACAAAGCTTGTTTATATGCTCCTTACCAAGCTTTATTTCTCCCTTTCTGTTGTCAACAATAATGAAATCGTTGCCGTTACCCTGGTATTTCCAAAAATTTATTTTCAAATCTGATACGTTATGGCAAAGAAATTGATGATATAAATAATCCGTTTAACGTTGGCAGAAACCTGACAAAACAGACGTATTACTTACGACTGATGTTAACATAAATTAACACACAATAAGTACTTTAAAGAACTGCCGATCGTTTTGAACCTGTTAACAAAAGTACATCATTAAAAACAAAGGGTTATGAAAACTGTTGGAAAAAGTTTTATCGGTGCAGCTGCAGGAACAATTTTCATTCTGCTCATAGCTGCTTTGATCCTTAACAGTACGTTTAAGGACAGCCACAAACAAACAAAACAATCGGAACAGCAATATAAAACACAAGCATTGCCTGTGCACCGGGCAAATTACCTAATTACACAGGAAGCTGATTTTGTGAACGCTGCCGAGAAATCGGTAAATGCCGTGGTACACATCAAAACCGAGATCAGTGTGAAGAGCAGTACATACGATGATTTTTTTGGTCCGTTCAAATATTATTTCGGCTATCCGAACCGTACGAATACGTATGTTGCCTTTGGTTCAGGTGTCATCATCTCTCCTGATGGGTACATTGTCACGAACAACCATGTTGTGGAAGGTGCTGATAAAATTACCGTTACATTCAACGACAGGCGTGAAATGGAAGCCACCATTGTGGGAATGGATCCGGCCACTGACCTGGCACTGATTAAAGTTGATGCTGACGATCTTGTGTATTTAACTTTTGGCGATTCCGACAATGTAAAAGTCGGTGAATGGGTACTTGCCGTTGGCAACCCGTTTAACCTCACATCGACGGTAACGGCCGGAATCGTAAGTGCCAAGGCACGAAACATCAATATTCTGGGGGCACAGTCGGCCATCGAATCGTTTATTCAAACCGATGCTGTTGTAAACAGAGGTAACAGTGGAGGCGCTTTGGTAAACTCGGATGGTGAGTTGATCGGAATTAACGCTGCCATCGCTTCGCACACCGGTGTTTACGAAGGCTATTCGTTTGCCATTCCTGCCAATATTGTGCATAAGGTAGTAGAAGACCTGCGAAATTATGGTGAGATCCAGCGCGCATACATAGGCGTCCAGATCAGGGATATTGATGCAGCATTTGCCGACGAACTTGGCCTGGATGAAGTAAAAGGTATCTACGTGGCCGGTGTGGTCGAAAACGGCGGAGCTTATGAAGCCGGAATACGCGAAGGCGACGTTATCCTCAGCGTAAATGATGTGGATATCAATACCGTTTCAGAGTTAATGGGAGCCATTGGTCAGCACAATCCGGGCGAAATAATTACGGTTGGAGTTAACCGCGACAATGAAAAACTATTTTACGATGTGACCTTAAAAAATGAAGAAGGAACTACCGGTATCATCAAAGCTGAAGATGCCTTTTACAATGAATTGTTGGGAGCTTCATTAAAAAAGATCACCGGAGAGGAAAAAAGCAAACTCGGCATTAACGAAGGCCTTAAAGTGACAGAAGTGGGTCAGGGATTTCTGGATCGCGGAGGAATTACCAAAGGATTCATTATCACAGAAATTAACGGTCAAAGTATTTCGTCCAAAGAGAGTCTTGAAAAAGCTCTGGACAACACAAAAACAAAAATTATACGGCTTAAAGGCATGTATCTTAACGGAGTAAGAATTTCTTACGAATTTATGCGTTAAAAATTTGTTATTTAGAATAATTTTAACGAAATTGCGTGTCCTTTTTTTATTACAGAGAATCAATATTCATCAAACTAACCTATGAGACAACTAAAGATTACAAAATCAATTACTAACCGTAACACCGCTTCGCTTGACAAATACTTACAGGAAATCGGGAAAGAAGATCTGATTACTGCCGAAGAAGAAGTGGAACTGGCGCGGAGAATTAAAGCCGGAGATGAGCTTGCACTTGAAAAGCTTACAAAGGCCAATCTCCGTTTCGTCGTTTCAGTTGCCAAGCAGTACCAGAATCAGGGGTTAAGCCTTCCCGACCTGATCAATGAAGGGAATGTAGGACTGATTAAAGCAGCTAAGCGATTTGACGAAACCAGAGGGTTTAAGTTCATTTCGTATGCCGTATGGTGGATTCGTCAGTCTATTCTGCAGGCGCTTGCCGAGCAATCCCGGATCGTCAGGCTGCCTTTGAACCAGGTAGGATCGCTCAACAAAATTAAAAAGACATCCTCGCGACTGGAACAAAGGTTTGAACGTCCGCCTTCGGCAAATGAAATTGCCGATGAATTGGAAGTTCCGAATCATAAAATTGATTCGGCCATGAAAATTGCAACAAGATACGTATCCATGGACGCTCCCCTGGCAGCCGATGAAGAAACAAAATTCCTGGATGTATTTGTCCCGAAAGACACGCCCGAAACAGACGAGTATCTGATGCGGGAATCGTTGGGACGTGAAATTCAGCGTTCTTTAGCTACACTCAGCGAAAAGGAACGGGACGTAATTAACATGTACTATGGAATCGGTATGAACCATAGTCTGACCCTCGAGGAGATCGGCTCAAAATTTAACCTGACACGCGAAAGAGTACGCCAAATTAAAGAAAAAGCCATCCGCCGCTTAAGGCATACTTCACGCAGCAGATTGCTGAAAGCCTATCTCGGACAATAAACATTAATTTGTAATGATTTTAAAAAAGACAGCACATATCTCGTGGCTGTCTTTTTTTTATTTTTGTTGCAAATGTATTCACACACTTACTCCATTCATTAATCAAAAACCAAATCTGTAATGTCACAGCAAAAAAACAACAACGGACCTTATGAAGACTATCTGAATGACTGGGCGGAAAGAGAGATGCAGGCCAACGAATTCATAAGCGTATTATCCAAACTTTTTTATGATAAATCCATCGAGTTGGTATTTTTCAGAAATCAGTTGGTGGATCGAAGTGCCAGCATCATTCTTTACAGGCACTCTTATGCCGAAAATATTATTAACAAGCCTCTGAAAGTGATCGACTCATTAAACCTTGCCAAAGCTATTCTTCATTGTAACGTAAGCCCGTCAAAACTTGACATCGGCCGGCTGAACAAGGAATGGATTGAAGAAAGAAAGAACTTTGTGGATCATGAAGACTTCATCAAAGTTAAACTGAAGCATTTAATAGGCGCAAAATCGCCTTACGATAAACCCGTTGATGTAATCCTTTACGGTTTTGGAAGAATTGGAAGACTTCTGGCTCGCGAACTTATTATTTTGGGTAACGGAAGACAATTGCGGGTAAGGGCTATTGTTACCCGCAGCAATGACGAAAAACAAATTGCCAAAAGAGCTTCCCTGTTCCGTCATGATTCGGTCCACGGCCCGTTCAGAGGCGTTGCCATTGAAAACCCCGATAACAAATCCATATACATTAACGGACACGAAGTACTGATGCTTGCTGCCAGTAATCCGGAAGATATTGACTACACCGAGTATGGTATTAACGATGCCCTCGTGATTGATAATACAGGTATTTACCGCGACAGGGAAGGTCTTGGCAGACACCTGAAAGCCAAGGGGGTAGGCAAAGTATTGCTGACAGCTCCCGGCAAAGGAGACATCCCCAATATTGTTTTCGGGGTTAACCACTCAGGCATCAATTATAAAAAGGAAACCATTTTCTCGGCCGCCTCCTGTACAACAAATGCCGCTGCACCGGTACTGGCCGTTTTAGAAAAAGAGTTAGGCATCAAAAAAGGACATCTGGAAACCGTTCACTCATATACCAACGACCAGAACCTGCTGGATAACATGCACAAAAAATTCAGAAGAGGACGTTCAGCTCCGTTAAATCTGGTGATTACCGAAACCGGTGCCGCCAGTGCTGTTGCCAAAGCAGTTCCTTCATTGAAAGGAAAGCTTACAGGCAATGCCATCCGTGTTCCCACACCGAATGTTTCGCTGGTGATCATGTCGCTGGAACTGAACCGTGAAACAAGCGTAGAAGAAGTTAACGAGCTGATGCGCCAGACAGCCCTCACCGGAGAACTTGTAGCTCAGGTAAAATATTCAACCGCCATCGATGCTGTTTCATCCGACTTTGTAGGAGAACCTGCCACAGCTATCTTCGACAGCCTGGCCACGAAAATATCAGAAGATAAAAAGAACATTGTCGTGTATGTATGGTATGATAACGAATACGGATACAGCTTACAGGTTATCAGAGTAGCTAAGATGATGGGAGGCGTTAAACGTCCGACCTATTATTAAGAGTCATAAATTTAAAGTTTATTCTCAGAACTCAAATTACGGAGGAAAACTTTCAACTTATTGTTAACAATTTATAATTCTCTTTTAATAAAGAAAGGGTTAATTATCGTTTATTTGTATGCTTATTTTATTCAAATAGCATCCATTGACAAATGAATAAAAAAGCAAAATATATCTTTGTCACCGGTGGTGTGTCCTCATCACTCGGAAAAGGAATCATCTCTGCTTCATTGGCAAAACTTCTTCAGGCAAGAGGATTTTCGGTTACCATCCAGAAACTGGACCCCTATATCAATGTCGATCCCGGAACATTAAACCCTTATGAACACGGCGAATGCTACGTAACAGAAGACGGAGCTGAAACTGACCTGGACCTGGGCCATTATGAACGATTTTCGAGTACCCCCACTTCGCAGGCCAACAATGTAACCACCGGACGTATCTACCAGAATGTGATCAACAAAGAACGGAAAGGTGAGTACCTGGGTACCACTGTACAGGTGATCCCGCACATCACAGATGAAATTAAGCGAAGCATCCGCATTCTCGGCGAGACAGGAAATTACGATTTTGTCATTACCGAGATCGGTGGAACGGTGGGTGACATTGAGTCGTTTCCTTTCATTGAAACGGTACGTCAGATGAAATGGGAAATGGGACATGATTGCGCGGTAGTTCATCTTACGCTGATCCCTTACCTGAAAGCAGCCGGCGAATTAAAAACAAAACCCACGCAGCATTCTGTAAAAACCATGCTGGAACAGGGAGTTCAGCCCGACATCATTGTGTGCCGTACCGAAAGGCCGCTAACCAATGGAATCAAAACGAAGATCGCCCAGTTTTGCAATGTGACTACCGATGCCGTTATTGAATCCATCGATGCTGAAACTATTTACGATGTCCCTCTTTTAATGCGGGAAGAAAAACTGGACATTGCCGTACTTCACCAGACAGACACACCTGTCCCGGAAAAAATTGACCTGGTCGACTGGGAGCAGTTCCTGAAGAGACTGAAAAACCCGAGATACGAAGTGGAGATCGCTCTTGTGGGAAAATATGTGGAGCTGAAGGATGCCTATAAGTCGATCAACGAAGCATTTGTACACGGAGGATCAGCCAATGAATGTAAAGTTAATATCCGGCTGGTGCACTCGGAAGAACTGACAAGAGCTTCAGCTGCAAAACTTCTTGAAAATGTTAACGGAGTGTTAGTAGCACCTGGCTTTGGCGGAAGAGGTATTGAAGGTAAAATTGAAGCTGTAAGATATGCACGCGAAAACAACATTCCATTTCTGGGTATTTGCCTGGGTATGCAGTGTGCCGCTATTGAATTTTCGCGTAATGTACTGAAACACCCCGAAGCGCATTCTACCGAATTCGAGCCTGACACACCTTTTCCTGTCATCGACCTGATGGAAGAGCAAAAAGGTATCGAAAACAAAGGAGGGACCATGCGCCTTGGAGCCTATGACTGTAAGCTGGATAAAAACTCCAAATCCTTTGGCCTCTATCAGAAAGAAATGATCAGCGAACGGCACCGTCACCGTTTTGAATTCAATAACGAGTACAGGGAATTGTTTGAAGAAGCCGGTATGCGCCTGGCTGGTGTAAACCCGCAAGAAGACCTGGTGGAGATCATCGAGTTAAAAGGCCATCCCTGGTTTGTCGGCGTTCAGTTCCATCCCGAATATAAAAGCACGGTGAAAGAACCGCATCCCTTGTTTGTTGGGTTCATCAAAGCAGCTGTTGATGACAAAAACAAGTAAAAGGAAAACCTGATCAACTGCTCTTTTTCTTTTTTCTGCCTGACTTTTTTAATGATTCGTTCAGTAAATACTCTATCTGTCCGTTTATACTGCGGAATTCATCGGCCGCCCATTTTTCAAGGGCTTCCATCATTTCAGGCTGTATGCGTATGACAAAAGCTTTTTTCTTAGCCACTGTTTTCTTCTTTCATCATTTTATCCATGGCTCTTTTCAATGCATCGCTGCGTTGCGTTCCAAACAATATCTTCCGGCCATCTTTCAGATACAACTGCAAGCCGATATTTCCCTTTACATTGTACGCCCTTCCCGATTTCGCCCACGAATATCTGATCCCCCAGCCGCTGTATTCTCTGATCGGGTTGTATTTTCGAATCTCATATTTTTCTATTTCTTCTTTTCCGATTTTCCTGAATTTTGGTATGAATGGAGGATATCTGTAAAACACGCCTTTTCCTCTTACTTCGGTTACCAGTTTCATTTTTTTGAATAGTAACAATGTAAGCACGAACATCGTTATCAAGATAACCAAAAGAACAATTAACCCCTGATTCGTTGCCGGTTCGTCACCGTAAGGAATACCCAGAACAACCTGGCTGTATAAAGCTGTTACGGTCGGAACTATGGCGATGGTAAAGGCAATGACAACAAATACATATAACCAGAAATTAGAAAATCGCTGCTCCTCGCTAAAAAATATTTTTTCCATCATGATAAATTTAATGAACCACTTTTATTAATAAATACTGCCTGTGTTAACAACAGGAGAGACATCTTTATCAGACGTCAGCACAACCATCAGGTTACTCACCATAGTGGCTTTCTTTTCTTCGTCCAGATCGATAATATTCTTTTTGGAAAGGGCATCAAGTGCCATCTCTACCATACCCACAGCACCTTCCACGATCTTCGTCCTGGCGGCTACAATGGCTGTTGCCTGCTGTCTTTTCAGCATAGCTCCTGCAATTTCCTGTGCATAAGCAATATAATTGATCCGGGCTTCGATGACTTCAATACCTGCAATCTCCAGACGTTCCGAAATTTCTTCTTCCAGTTTCTGATTCACTTCTTCTCCCCCGCTTCGCAGAGTGATCTCGGCATCTTCATCTTCAAAATTATCATACGGATAATGCCCCGCCAATTTACGCACCGCAGCTTCGCTCTGTATATTCACAAAATGCACATAATCATCTACTTCGAATGCTGCTTTGTATGTTTCCTTCACTTTCCAAACCAGAACGACTCCGATCATGATCGGATTACCGATCTTGTCATTTACTTTGATCGGTTCGCTGTCAAGGTTACGGGCACGCAGCGAAATTCTTTTCTTTACAAAAAACGGATTAACCCACCAAAAGCCATTTGTCCGGATGGTTCCTTTATAAGCCCCGAATAAAACAAGTACTGCCGACTCGTTCGGGTTTACAATAATAAATCCGGGCAATAAAAAGAGCCCGACGGCAAGTGCAACGAACAATACATATAATTTTGTCATAACGATCCCAATGATAGGAATGATGATTAAGAACAATGCGATAAACAGGATCAGATAGCCTGAGGAAGCTTTATAATTCTTTTCTTTATTCATAACTTTTGATATTTAAGATTAGTTTTTAATTGATGTTATTTTGATATCACAATGATACTGCTTTTTTTATAAAATGTCAAGCAAATTGTCAATATTTTTAAGATGATGTATATTAAGATATTTCTGAGTACATTTGCAACCGGTTTTTAACGGACAAAAGATGAATAAAAACAGCATAATCGGGTTTGTTCTGATCGCGGCCATTATGGTTTTTTATACGGTCTGGATGACCCCTTCGGAAGAAGAATTAGCCAAAAAGCAACATGTACAGGATTCCATTATGCGCGTTCAGAGGGCACAGGATTCTCTCAGAGTTGCACAGATGGAAATCGCTGCAAAGGCAAAGGAACAGGAAGCAGCAGCACAGGAAACAGCAACAGAAGCAGAAACACAGGAAGTCGCCTCATCAGATAATTTTAATGATTTACAGAGCAAATATGCCGTGTTTGCCAATGCCGCTGTCGGCGAAAAAGAAACTTACGTCATTGAGAATGACGTAATGAAAGTGGAAATCTCAAACAAAGGCGGTTATATCCAGAATGTGGAACTTAAAGATTACCGCACATTCGATTCCCTTCCCCTTATTCTGTTCAACCCGGAAACTACAAAATTCGGTTTGTCATTTTTTGTACATAACAGGGCGATCAAAACGGGAGATTTTTATTTTCAACCAGCTGATGACAGCGCGAAGCATTTAACTGTCTCGGGACCGAACACACTTAATTTCAGCATGCGTTTGTATGCCGATGCCGGTGAGGGTACATACGACAAATCGAAATACATTGAATTCCTTTATTCCTTGAAAGGAAACGATTATATGTTTGATTTCGACATCAACTTCGTGAACATGGATGATGTCATTGCAGCCACCTCCACGAGCATTTCCCTCGACTGGAGCGCCGATTTGCGAAAGCAGGAAAAAACGGTAGACCGGTTGAACGGCTCCACCATATACTACAAATATTACAAGGATGATGTGGATTATCTGTCGGAAACCAAAGACGATTCGGAACAGATCAAAACACGTCTGAAATGGGTGTCGTTCAAACAACGGTTCTTCACTTCCACATTGATCGCGAAAAACTTTTTTGAAAGCGGCTACCTGGAAACATTTGAAAAGGAAAACCCTGAGGATGCCAGATATCTGAAAAGCATGAAGGTAAATCTGGAAATCCCTTATAGAATCGGTATGACAAATAATGTACCGATGTCTTTCTATTTCGGACCCAACAAATTTACCCTGCTCAAATCATACGGCCTCGACCTGGAGCGCCAGATACCCATCGGATGGGGTTTCTTCCTGCTGGCATGGATTAACCAGTACATTGTTATCCCGGTGTTTAACTGGCTTGGAGGTTATGGGTGGAATTATGGTATTGTCATCCTGATCCTGACTATTTTATTGAAAATATTCTTGTTTCCGATAGCTTACAAAACCTACATGTCTTCGGCTAAAATGAGGGTATTGAAACCCGAAGTGGACGAAATCAATGCCAAATATCCGAAGAAAGAAGACTCCATGAAAAAACAGCAGGCTGTGATGGCTCTGTACAAAAGTGCAGGTGCTAACCCTGCTTCGGGCTGTGTACCTATGTTGTTGCAGATGCCGATATTGTTTGCCATGTTCCGGTTTTTCCCGGCGTCGATCGAATTGCGTCAGCAATCGTTTTTATGGGCCACCGACCTTTCAAGCTACGATTCTATTTTAGACCTGCCTTTCAACATACCGTTTTACGGCGACCATGTGAGCTTATTCACTTTACTGATGACAGTGTCAACAGTTATGTACACCTACCTTAACAACCAGATGATGGGCGCACAGAGCAACCAGTTGCCTGGAATGAAAACCATGATGTATCTGATGCCGGTTATGTTCCTTGGTATTTTCAATGATTATGCCTCCGGGTTAAGTTACTATTATTTTCTCGCCAATATTATTACATTTGGCCAGATGTTTGTATTCAGATACGCCATTAACGAAGATAAAGTGCGGGCTAAAATCCAGCTAAACAAGAAAAAGCCAAAGAAAAAATCAAATTTCCAGAAACGGCTGGAAGATGCAGCTAAAAAACGTGGTTACAAAGGATAAAGAAAATATTGCTGTGGTTCCATGGATAATGTTTTACAAGAAAACATTCCTTTTTATTTTTCTTATACTGGCTAACTATCACCTGTTTGCTCAATCAGTTTTCGTTTACGACCAGCAAACGGGAGATCCTGTCGGCAATGTGTATATTTTTAACGATACGCAAACAGCTACAACACTTACCAACGAGCTTGGCATCGCCCAGCTTAAAGAATTTTTGGCATCCGACCATATTCACTTCCAACACCCTTCGTATAACGAGCTGACATTAGAATTGTTAGACATAGAAAACTTGCAGTTTAAGATACCGCTTAACCAGAAGCTTATCAAGCTCGAAGAGGTAGTTGTGTCGGCCAACAGGTGGGAAATGAAGACCTACGAAGTGCCCAACAATATTGATGTTATCAAAAGCAAAGACATCATATTTGAGAATCCTGCAACAACAGCCGACATGCTTTCTTCGGCTCCCGGTGTGTTTATTCAAAAAAGCCAACTGGGTGGTGGCAGCCCGATGATCAGGGGATTTGCAGCCAACAGAATCCTGTTTATGACGGATGGCATCCGGATGAACAATGCCATCTACCGCGGCGGTAATCTGCAAAATGTGTTACAGGCCGATGTAAACAGCATTGAAAGTACAGAAATAATTTACGGACCGGGCACAAACATTTACGGTAGTGATGCTCTGGGTGGTGTTATTGATGTTCATTTGCTCAAACCTTCGTTGAATGATACGAAGAAATGGAAAGTATTCGGGCATGCTTCAGCCCGTTTTGCTTCGGCAGCAGTTGAACGCACGATGCATGCCGATGTAAATGTAAGCAATAATAAATGGGCTGTTTTAGCCATGTTCAGCTATACTGCCTTTGCCGATCTGGTGATGGGTAGCATCCATAACGATTACAACCTCCGAAAAGAATATGTGAAGACAGAAAACGGACATGACACTATCGTTCAGAACAAAAACGAACGTACGCAAAAGTTTTCAGGGTATAACCAGCTAAGTTTCATTACACGCATCAAAAACCAAATCAGCAAAAATACTTCATGGACTTATTCTTTTTATATTACACGTACGTCTGACGTTCCGCGTTACGACCGCTTGTTACAGTATTCGGACGATCACCTGAAATATGCCGAGTGGTATTACAAACCGCAACAATGGCTGATGAATAGCCTGAGCTTTGACTTTAACAAGAGAAACAAAATTTACGACCACATGAACATACGGGTGGCTTATCAGAATGTTCAGGAAGGGCGAAACGACAGGAAATACCAGAATGAATGGCTGCGGCAAAGGAACGAACTGGTGCATATTATTTCCCTGAACAACGATTATTACAAATCGCTGAAAAAACAGCAATACCTGTTCTACGGTCTTGAATTGGTTTACAACGATGTGGTCTCCAAAGGTGAAAAAATTAATATTTACACAGGAGAGAATCAAATAATCGCCAGCCGATATCCGGATGGGAGCAATTTATATTTTACATCAGGGGTATATTTGACATATAAAAAGAACTTTATCAAAGCCCCGATGACACTCATTGGCGGTATGCGATATTCTTATACGGTTCTCAATTCGAAAATAAGCGATACCAGCTTTTACCATTTGCCCTACGATGAAATTAAATTCAACCACGGTGCCGTGACGGGGAATATCGGCCTCGTATACCATCCCGACACATGGCAGGTGCAGCTGAATCTTTCGTCAGGATTCAGGTCGCCCAACCTCGACGACGTGGCCAAGGTATTCGACTCTGAGCCGGGAAACGTTGTTGTACCCAATCCCGACCTGAAACCCGAATATATTTACAGCGTGGATGCCGGCGTTAAAAAAACGTTCAATAAAATAGCTG
>JAOZOO010000348.1 GCA_029933225.1 Bacteroidales bacterium
AATAGAAAAAGATGCTAAAAAACTTTTAAAAAAAAGGGAAGGGGAGATTGCCGAAGGAAGGCTGCCAGGAATATATTTTGATCGGGTGAGATTTAATGAATTAGTGGATGATTTTATCACTGATTACAAAATTAACCAGAAAAAATCAATAGCGCGTGCAGAACGAAGCATTAAAAGGCTGGAAACATTTTTCAATAAAATACGGGCTTCCGAAATAACAACCCCGAAAATCAAGGCTTATGTCAAGATGAGAATGGATGAAGGGGCCGCAAATGCAACCATTAACCGGGAATTGGCTGCCCTTAAAAGGATGCTCAGGCTGGGGGCCAGACAGACACCGCCAAAAGTTGATCGGGTACCATACATCCCCATGTTAAAAGAAAACAATGTCCGAAAGGGATTTTTTGAGCATGGGGAATTCTTAGCTATTCGTGACGCTTTGCCGGACTATCTGAAAGGCTTTATTACCTTTGGGTATAAAACCGGCTGGAGAGCGGGGGAGATAAGAAACCTGACCTGGGATCATGTTGATCTTGATAATGGAATTGTCCGGTTAGAAGCAGGTGAAACCAAAAATGATAACGGCCGAACTGTGTACCTGGATGAGGAACTGAAAAAAGTCTTTGAGCACCAGAAGCAGTTGAGGGGAAAAGGTAAGAAGTTAATTCCTTATGTTTTCCCAAACAGGCATGGAACGGACCAGATTAAAGAATTCCGTGAAGTGTGGAATAACGCTTTTGAAAAAACCAATATCCCGCGAAAGTTGTTCCATGACCTTAGAAGAACTGCAGTGCGGAATATGGTGCGGGCTGGAATACCTGAAAGGGTGGCTATGATGGTTTCGGGGCACAAAACCAGGAGTGTTTTTGACCGTTATAATATTGTCAATGACGCGGATCTAATAATGGCTGCAGCCAAGCAGGAAGCGTATTTACAAGCGCAAACCACTACAAAAACCGTTACAGTTTGTAATTTAGGGGATTTAAGGAAAAGTAAACAGTGAGTAACTATTTGATATTATTGGTGCCTGGAGCCGGAATCGAACCGGCACGGTGAAATCACCGAGGGATTTTAA
>JAOZOO010000349.1 GCA_029933225.1 Bacteroidales bacterium
CGCTGATGGCCATGGATTGTTTATAATTTTTTGGCTGTGAATGGGCGAATGGTTTTTTTCACTAATCAGTATATTAACAGAATTAACCTGATTTAATGAGGAAAAAAACTTTTTAAATGTGATAGATTATTGCCCCGGAAAGGGTACTTTTGAAAACGTATTGATGCCTGATATTTTTGGGTTATCATAGAATTAAAAAGGTTATAATCAAATAAGTTCCAATACTTTAATAAAAACAGATTATGAAAAATATATTCTTGTCAATTATCTTTTTCTGCTGTCTTGCCGTATCTGCTTTCAGCCAGACACATCAAAACGTATATGTCGAAAGCGGAAGTGCAACCCTGTTTATGCAAACCGGAAGCAACTGGGGCTCGGAAACATTTAATCCGCGATACCTGAATTCCGATTGGGAGATGGGTAATCTGCAAACAAACGACAACAAGCTGATAACAGATGTGGCTTTTATGTACAATGTTACTTTGGACAGAATGGAAATCAGGGCAGACGTCAACCCGGCAGTCATGGGAAGAATAAATTTTGGCGGGAAAGTATTTATCTATACCGAATTTGTTCAGAATGATCTGGTTAAGTCGGGGTATTTTGAGTTGCTCTCGGAAGGGCGCACCGTTTTATTAAAAAGATATTCCGTTCAAACGACTGATGCCAAAGGAGGAGCGCTGGTCGGACACGATGCTTATCAAAATGTTATTCAGGACTATTACATTAAAAAAGGGGATAAACCGGCCGTGTTGATCAAGAAGAAAAAAAGTGAAATTGTTGAAGTCCTGGCAGATCAGCAGCAAAAGGTAGAAGCTTACATTACCGAAAATCATCTCCGAATGATGAACACAAAAGACATCATTCAACTGCTGAATTATTATTCAACGCTGGGAGAAACGGAGTAAATTGTTGGGTTGATTTGATCAAAGAAGCATAATAAAAATGTCGAGAGACGACATTAATGGCGACACCAAAAAACAAAACCCCAGTGTTTACTGGGGTTTCAGAGTGATTTTTGTGATCCCGCTGGGATTCGAACCCAGGACCCACGGCTTAAAAGGCCGTTGCTCTA
>JAOZOO010000350.1 GCA_029933225.1 Bacteroidales bacterium
GTATATTCTAAATATGAAAAAACAAGACGTCCGTAGTTTATCTGCTAAAGCGCAAGAAGCGCTTCGTATTCGTGCGGTCCAGGCAGTTCTTTCCGGCCGTACCCAATTAGCTGTTGCTGACATGTTTGGTATTTCTCGCCAATCCCTCAGTAAATGGTTAAAAGCATACCGCGCTCATGGTTTTAACGCATTAAAAGCAAAACCTCGGGGGCGCCCCACAGGAGGCACATTAAAGCCGTGGCAAGCGGCGCAGATCGTCAAGGCGATTAAGGATCGTCACCCAAACCAGCTTACATTGCCATTTTATCTGTGGACGCGTGACGCTGTTTGTCAACTTATTGAAAATCGGTTTGGTATTCAATTGTCTGTGTGGACAATTGGACGATATTTAAAACGCTGGGGATTTTCTCCTCAAAAACCGGTTCGCCGCGCCTATGAAAAGAACGACACAGTTGTTCAGCAATGGCTGACGGAAAAATACCCCGCCATTCGTCACCAAGCAAAGCAAGAAAAAGCAACAATTTACTGGGGTGACGAAATGGGGCTTCGTTCAGACGCCAATGTCGGACGTTCATACAGCCCGCGCGGCAAAACACCTGTCATTCCCGGCACAGGACAACGCTTTGGATGTAATATGATCTCAGCGATTACGAATCATGGACAATTGAACTTCATGGTTTTTAAAGGATCATTTAACAGCCAAATTTTCTTATCGTACTTAAAGCGTCTCACAAAGCAGGCGAAACAAAAAGTGTTTCTCATTATTGATCGGCATCCTGTGCATCGATCCGGTACGGTGAAGACGTGGCTTGATAACAATAGTGAAAAAATTAGTGTCTTTTTTCTACCAGGCTATAGTCCGGAACTTAATCCGGATGAAATGTTAAATCAAGATGTAAAAAGTAATGCAATCGGAAGAAGAAGACCCCATAACCAAAATGAAATGATCAAAGACATCAGAAACTTTCTATTCCGTCGCCAAAAACAACCACAAGTTGTCAAAAATTATTTTAAAGAACAATTCGTCAAGTATGCAGCATGAATGTAAATTATTTTATGCCCCCAGTAGTAAG
>JAOZOO010000351.1 GCA_029933225.1 Bacteroidales bacterium
TTAGCAGGAAGGGGTTGACCACATTCCAGCCAAAAGATTTTAAAGTGTCTGTCATTTTCATGCCTGGATACTTTCGTGTTTGTTTATGCCTGCTTTAAAACCGTTGTAAATACTTTTTTGTACCTGCTGATCATTGCCCCCGTTGTAAAACTCCTGTTGTAAAAGTCCCGGCTTCTTTGCCCCATTTCTATCCTCTTTTCAGGATGCGCTATAAGCCAGTTAATTTTTTCCGCTATTTCTTCCGGGTGTTCCGGTCTGACGATAAAACCATTCTCCCCATCCGTTACCGATTCGGTAATAGCCCCCTGATCGGTGGAAATAACGGGCAGGCCTGCTGCCATAGCTTCCACCAGCACCAATGGATGCCCTTCGGGCGCACGGGGCGGGAAGACAAATACGTCAGCATCAGAAAAATATATGAGTTTTTCCTCACTGTAAACCGGTCCGGCAAATGTGACAGGCAATTGTTGTTCGTTCACCTTGTGCAGGCATCTTGTTTTCGTGGCCTCATCACGCCATTGTCCTACCACGGTTAAAAGAATGACTTTATGCTTTGATGTTAACAATTCCATGGCATCAATCACATCTTCGATCCCTTTGGAGGGCTGCAGATTGGACAGGTAAAGAATATTCATTGTATCATCCTTCTTTCCGTCACTTTCCGGAAAATCAAAATCCGCTCCGTTGGGAACCACGTGGATATGATTTGATGAATAGTGATTGGTGAATAGTGATTTAAGCTTTTGGCCCAGCACAATCACGCCGTCCGTTTTTTTTAGTGTGGCTGTCGTGTATTTTCTAACCCAGGCGGCGCTGTTGTCCTGCCAGTTTTGAAAGTTGCTGCCATGCAGCATCAGCAACACTTTGCTTACCCGTTTGGCAGCAATACGTACAAAAAACGAATCTTTAATAAAGCCAATGGTTTCCTGGCTGACGGGGATCAGCACCAGATCATAACTTGTTTTTTTCAGTTGCTTTTTCAGTTTCCGGTAGAGTTTCAGATTTTCGGGGATACTCTGCCAGCGGGTTTTCCCCAGTGTTTTCATCGACTTGTGGATGTTTACATTAAAAA
>JAOZOO010000352.1 GCA_029933225.1 Bacteroidales bacterium
GAAATGATTTTTTCAACAAGGAGTTTGGTAAAGTGAGTGTAGATTACATGCTGCCTGACTGTTTCGGGTTTGTGGCAAGCTTACCATCCGTTTTGCACCATGCCGGGCTGAAAGGTTTTTCAACGCAGAAACTTACTGTTCCGAGCCTGCGTCCTGCTATTCCGCTGCCATTCAATATTGGTGTGTGGAACGGTCCCGACGGCAAAGGGCTTGTTTCTGTTCTTGATGCTACCGATTACGACGGTGATATTCTCCCGAGTCTCGACATTGATCCGTATTGGGTTGGCCGTGTGGAAAAAGATCATGAAAAGTACGGCATAAATTTCGGTTATAGATATTACGGTAACGGCGATATGGGAGGGGGTATCCGCGAGCGTGACATCGTTAACCTTGAGGGGAGCATGAACAATCCTGACAGTAAGCTGAAAGTTGTGCCAACCTCTTCTGATCAGATATACAGGGATATCACTCCCGAGATAGAAAATAAACTACCACGATTTTCCGGCGATCTTTTGCTGACAAGGCACAGTGCCGGTTCACAGTCGTCGCAGTCGTACATGAAGCGGCTGAATCGTAAAAATGAGGTTCTTGCCCAGTCTGCCGAGGGCATGGCGGTTATGGCTGAGTATCTCACAGGTGCCGGATATCCTTATGGCAAACTGAACAGATCATGGGAGCTTCTTCTGGCAAGTCAGATGCATGACATACTTCCCGGGACTGCTATCCCGAGCGCTTTCGATCTTGCGTGGAATGATGAGTTCATAGCACAGAACGGATTTATCAATGTTTTGAAAAGTTCGGCAGGAAAGGTCTCGTCGCAGTTGAACACTCAGGTGAAAGGGAGGGCTGTAGTGGTTTACAACCCGGTAGCCCGTGATCGTGAGGATATTTGTACCGTTGAAATGGATTACGACAAGGATCCGGTTTATCTGAAAGTGTTCGATCCGAAAGGGAAAGAAGTCCCGTCACAAATAATTACGAGAAAAGGGAATAAGGTAAAGATGATCTTCATTGCAAAGGTCCCCTCTGTGGGAACTGCCGTGTATGATGTCAGGGAATCTTCGGAGCCT
>JAOZOO010000197.1 GCA_029933225.1 Bacteroidales bacterium
TATTTAGTGTTAGCTTTGTTTTTATATTGTTATCTTTAGTTTGACGAGTGTCGCCTGTCGCTTCATGCGATTTCAGAAAAAACAGCATAAAGGGGTTTTGTAAAAGTCTCATTCATAGTCTTTAGTTATAGTGTTATTAGAAATTATAGTTATGATTAGTGAATTCCCGAAACAAATATACTTTGGTCGTTTTTAAGAAAATGTTAATTTTTATTTTTTAGCATTTATTTAACATTTCCGGCAGGTGAGACAAAAACCCTGCGATATGTTAATAATTACAAACATTGACGGCACTTTGCATGAAATCACTAAATTTGAAATGATTTTAAATGCAGAATTATATTGTTAAGAATTAGTGATCTCGAAGTACATTTTAAAGGGGAAAGCGGTGATGTTAAAGCGGTTGACCAAATTACGCTGACGCTCGAAAAAGGCGAATCCCTCGGTTTGGTTGGTGAATCCGGTTCGGGGAAATCCGTAACGGCCCTTTCGGTGATGGGACTTTTACCACCCAATGCCCGGATAACTTCAGGAAAAATTATCTTTCAGGGGGAAAATCTTCTCACTTCGGGAAAAAAATATTTACGGAGTTTAAGAGGGTATAATGTATCAATGATCTTTCAGGAGCCGCTTACCAGCCTTAATCCGGTAATGCGGTGTGGCGAACAGGTTGCCGAAAGTATCCGCATCCATCAGCATATCAATACAAAAGAAGCAAAAGAAAAAGTAATCGCACTTTTTGAAAAAGTGATGCTTCCCCGGCCTGAAAACATTTACCGCTCTTACCCTCATCAATTATCAGGCGGGCAAAAACAACGGGTGATGATCGCCATGGCCATTGCCAACAATCCCGACCTGCTCATTGCCGACGAGCCGACAACGGCGCTGGATGTAACGGTACAAAAAGAGATCATTCAATTGCTTGGCAGGCTGAAACAGGAATACGGTATGAGCCTGTTGTTCATCAGCCACGACCTCGCTGTGATTTCGGAAGTGGCCGACCGTGTGGCGGTGATGTATAAAGGCCGCATTGTCGAGTCGGGTGAAATACAGCAGGTTTACCGGAATCCGCAGCATCCATATACAAGGGCATTGCTTGCGTGCAGGCCACCTGAAAAAGGAAAACCGGAAAGATTACCGGTGATAGATGAGTTCCTCGAAGGAGAGGTCTTTATGGAAAGACAGGAACCGGAAACCGTTGTCAGCGAAAAAGAAAAACAAAAAGTTGACTATGAGCAGTCTCCTTTGTTAGATGTGGAAGGTCTTGTCAAAAAATATCCGTTGAAAAAATCGTTGCTGGGCAAAACGAAAAAATATTTGCAGGCGCTTGACCATGTCAGCCTGAAAGTTTTTCCGGGAGAAACGCTGGGTGTGGTTGGTGAATCGGGCTCGGGGAAAACCACACTGGGCCGTTCCATATTACGCCTGATCGAACCCGATGAGGGGAGAATATTTTTCAATGAAAAGGACCTGATGCAGTTATCCCGTACCGGTTTAAAAAATGAAAGACGTCACATGGGCATTGTATTCCAGGACCCTTATTCATCGCTGAACCCGCGGATGAGTATCGGGCGGGCCATCATGGAACCCATGAAGGTTTTTAAGCTTTACGGGAGCAATAAAAAACGGATGGTAAAGACAATTGAACTGCTTGAAAAAGTCGGGCTGAAGGCTGAACATTTTAACCGTTATCCGCATGAATTTTCGGGGGGACAGCGACAGCGGATTGTCATCGCCCGCGCCCTTTCGCTGCAACCGAAATTCATCATCTGCGACGAAGCGGTTTCAGCCCTTGACGTGTCGGTTCAGGCACTGGTACTGAACCTGCTCAATCAACTGAAACAGGAATTCGGGTTTACCTATATTTTTATTTCTCACGACCTTTCGGTGGTCAGGTATATGTCCGACAGGATCGTGGTTATGAAAAACGGAAAAATTGTAGAAACCGGCAATGCCGATGATATCTATTTCGATCCGAAGACAGAATACACAAAACAATTAATTGAATCCATACCCAAAATCATAAACTAATGGGACGAAAAAATAAAAAACAACGCAGGCCGAAAAGCGCGCTTGCAGGCATAGTGTTAAGCATTTTTGCCGAAAACCCTTTCAGGGCATACAATTACAAACAAATAGCTCATGCGCTGGGCATCAAAGACAAAGCCTCGCGCGACCTGCTGCACAATATCCTGCGTGATCTGGAGAAAGCCGGCGACATCAAAGAAGTAAAACCCGGCAAGTACATGCTTGAAGAAGGACGGATAATGGATCTGGCGAACAAAAAGAAATATGTTACCGGAACCGTGGAGCTGAAGAAGACAGGAAAAGCATACATCATCTCGGACGATGGCGGCGAAGACATTTACATTGCAGCCAATAACGTGAATCATGCGCTGAACGGCGACAAGGTGAAAGTTTTCATTTTCCCGAAACGTTCGCGGCATAAAACCGAAGGACAGATCGTGGAGGTGCTTGAGCGACCCCATGATAAATTTGTGGGAATCCTGGAACTGAGTAAAAATTTCGGGTTTGTGGTGGCTGACAGCGAATCGATGCCTTTTGACATCTTTATCCCGAAAAGCAAAATCGGCAAGGCCTTGAACGGACAGAAAGTGCTGGTCCGTATCACCGAATGGCCCGAGCATTCCAATAACCCTTTCGGTGAGATCATCGAAGTCCTCGGACGACCGGGCGACAACGACGTGGAAATGAAATCCATCCTCGCCGAACGAAACTTCCCGTTGTCGTTTCCCGAAAGCGTGGAAAAAGAAGCGGAAAAGATCAGGGCGGGAATTGAACCCGAGATACCGAAAAGAAAAGATTTCAGAAGCACCTGGACCATCACCATCGACCCTTTTGACGCCAAGGACTTCGATGATGCCATATCGTTGAAGAAACTAAAAGACGGGAACTGGGAACTGGGCGTCCATATTGCCGATGTGTCACATTATGTTACGCCCGGATCAGTACTGGACGGAGAAGCTTTCGAGCGGGCAACGTCGGTATATCTTGTGGACCGCGTCATTCCCATGCTGCCCGAAAAGCTCAGCAACGGGGTATGCTCCCTGCGGCCGGATGAGGAAAAGCTGACTTTTTCGGCCGTTTTTAAAATGAACAACAATGCCGAGGTGCTGGATGAATGGTTCGGGAAAACGGTGATCCGTTCCGACAGGCGTTTTGCATACGAAGAGGTGCAGGAGATCATCGAAAACGAAGCGGGTGAATTTGCCGAAAACATTTTGCAGTTGCACAAACTGGCTTCCATCCTCCGTGAAAAACGGTTTGCCAACGGTTCCATCAACTTCATTACCGAGGAAGTGAAATTTAAGCTGGATGAAAACGGCAAACCCATCGAAACTTATGTAAAAGAGCAAAAAGAAGCCAATCACCTCATAGAGGAGTTCATGCTGCTGGCCAATAAAAAGGTGGCCGAGCGGATTGGTAAACCGGCATCCGGAAAAACGCCACGAACATTTGTTTACCGGGTGCACGATGAACCCAATCCCGAAAAGCTGAATACATTCGTGCAGTTCCTGAAACGGCTGGGTTACAGTTTGAATGTAACTTCACATCAGTCGCTTGCCCAGTCATATAACCGCCTTTTTCAACAGATACACGGCAAAGGTGAAGAACACCTGATTGAAACCATTGCCATACGCACCATGGCCAAGGCCTATTATTCGACGGATAACATCGGACATTACGGACTGGCATTTCCGTATTACACCCATTTTACATCGCCCATCCGGCGCTATCCCGACCTGATGGTGCATCGTCTGCTTGAGCGTTACCTCGAAGGAAAAAATTCGGCGAAGAAAGACCCCCTCGAAGAAAAATGTAAACATGCCTCGGACATGGAACGCAGAGCCATTGAGGCGGAACGCGAATCGGTCAAATACAAACAGGTTGAATTTTTGCTTGACAAAAAAGGTGAGATATTCGATGGGGTTATTTCGGGTGTCAGCAAGTGGGGGTTATTTATCGAACTGGTTGACAGCAAAGCGGAAGGGCTGGTGCGGTTCAGCGAGTTGAAGGATGATTTTTACTTTTTCGACGAAGACAATTACCGCATCATCGGACGGCAATTCGGAAACATTTATCGTCTCGGCGATAAGGTGAAAGTACTTGTCAAAGATGTGAACCTCGAGCAACGGCAACTGGATTTTATGCTGGTGGAGTA
>JAOZOO010000074.1 GCA_029933225.1 Bacteroidales bacterium
CATATTCGCTGGCCATATACTCCGCCCTTGCCGATTCGTTCAAACGGCGGTATTTTCCCCAGAATCCGATTTCCCAGCTAAACTGCGGATAGACAGTAAAACCCGAGCTTATATCTTCTCCGCTGCCTCCTACGCTGATGCCCGCGCCATACGTAAACACAGGCCATTGTGCTGCTTTAGTGTATCCGATGTTTGCCCGTGCCGATTCAATTCGGGCCGCGGCAATGAGTACATCTTTATTCTCACGAAGCGCTATGGAAATCAGCGTATCCAGTACCGGATCATTCATCAGTTCCCACCACCGCAGGTTAACGGTTTGAGTGGTTTGGGAAGAATCAAACCGGAATCTGTCCGGCCCGGTGTATTGCGGTTTCTGAAAATCCGGCCCCAGTTTACATCCACTGATGCTTATTATCAACATCAAAATAAAGACCTGAACTGTTCTTCGCATTATTTAATCTTTTGTGATTTTCATTAAAACATCAAACATTTTCTAATCTATATTTTCTCCTTTTTTCTTTAAGCGATTTGAAGTTTTCGACCACTTTAAAAGCTAAAACAACATAAAAGACCGCACACATCACCAAAATGACGCGTGACCATACCTGGGAACCTGCTGTGTCGGTACTCGTGGAAATGCTGCCGATAAGAAGCACCAGTGCCGAGAAACCGGTTTTGTAAAGGGCAGAAACAGGTTTTCCCGAAAATATTTTATCGGCAAAAAACAGTGCCGTACCGAGAATTAACAGGATGAAAAAGAAAAAGTTGGGGACAATAACGATCAATTCGTAAAAAATCAGGGTTGCCACTCCACCGATGAGGTTCCCGTAAATTTTTACCTTTCCGGCCGTTTTTCCCGTATCCGGTAACATGGACAGCACCACCACGTAAACCAACACCAGCAGGGCATCGGACCACTGGAAAAAGAAAAACAACAGTACAACGGGAAAAGTAACAAGGAAAATCTCCAGGGCCCGGTTAAAACGCTCTTTTTGCCCCGGAACATTACCTGTTGCTGCAGAAGCAGCATCATTACCGGTGACGGATTCCGGCCTGTCGGGAAACAACCCGTAAACGATCCAGACCATCAGAATGGAAAAAACCGATCCCATAACCAGGGTGTTGGCCACAAGATAAGCCCAAACCGTCGGATCCATTCCGGAGGAAGGCACCGGATAAGCCAGCAACGAAATGAGCAGGAACAGTTTTACCATGAATGTCAGTTGGGTCGTATAATACAAATAGAAAAGGATGAGCCCCAGCAAAGGGATAAAAACCCATGTATAATTATATAAGAATGCTGTAAACAAAAACCCGATAAAAGAAGTCACAGCCACCATCAGCACAAAGCTGACCCCTTGTTTGAAGGTGGGCATTTTGGTGCCGGGTGACAGAAAGTTCAACGCCAGGAAAGGGATAAGGTAAGCCAGATAACCACCAAAACCCATGGCATACGACATGATCAGGGTAGTGCCGAAAGCATACCTGATCGCAGGCATGTACTCCCTGTTAACCACCATAACTGTTGATATACTGTGACTTCTAACGGACATAAGACAACCATGTGTTAATCCATATTCTGAATCCTGCAATAGCGTTCAAAAAAGAATGCTTTCCTGTGAAGACCACCACATCGGCCTGACCTCCAGCCCGGCAGATACGGGCTGCCGTAGTGTCGGAAATGGCAATGATGACCGGAAACCGCTGCGGATCCTGCAGCCATGAGCTTTTAGAAGTAACCTTTGGCAGGCTGCCCGGCGTTACCGTATTGCCGGCATCCACACCATAACCAATGCTTCTGACTTCTCCTTTGAATATTCTTCCGGGGGCCACATCCAGAATAAATTTCACTTCATCGCCGGGTTTCATGTGAGAGAGATTGTTTTCCTTGAAATCAGCCTGTATCCACAAATCTTCTTTTGAAAGTAATGTGCAGATGGGTTTGCCTGCCTGGCAATAATAGCCCACATCCAGATTAAAGCTTTCGATGTATCCGTCAGACGGCGCGTAAATCTTTGTCCATTCCAGTTGAAGCTGGGTATTGTTCAGGTCGTTGATAGCCATGCGGAGCTGGGGGTTGTTTTCACCCGTAGGTCCCAGTTGTTTTTTGGCTTTTGCCAGATTGGCTTCTGCATTTGACAGGCTTTCCAGCGCCTGATTTAAGGAAGTTTCTACCCGGTCTATATCTGCCTGCGAGAGCGCTCCCGGGTTTTTCTTAATCACCCGCTGCGCACGGTCATAGTTGCGTTGTGCCCTGTCAAGCTGTGCCCTGGCAACACCCACCGCACTGGCAGCCGCTTTTACGGTAGCACTCTGCGCGCCCAGTTGCTGTATCACGTTTTCTATATTGGCCTCCGCTTTTTTTACGGCAATGGCATAAGAGGTTGTGTCAATCTGAAAAAGAAGGTCGCCGGTTTTTACAACCGAATTTAATTTAACCCTGACATCGATCAGGTAACCTGAAACCCTCGGAGTAACAGGTACGATGATCTCCGTAATACGTGCCTGTGTGGTGTAAGGTGTGTGGCGATCGGAAAAAATATACCAGATAAATATAATGGCCGCGAGTAGCAACACGATCCGTGTTGTCCATACGACCGGGTTTCTCTTTTTTTCTTTCTCTTCTTCCTTTTGATTTTTTATCCCGTTCTCTGTCTGCTCTGTTGGGGTATCTTTATTTTCTTTCGATTCTTTTATTTTTTCTGCCATGGTTATCCGATTAATTCGTCAAAAATTTTGATTTTGATTTATTTGATGATCATCAGAATAATATTGATCACAAATGCATTGCTCACCTGAATAATAAAAGCTCCCACAATGGGAATCACGGCGAATGCCACCGGCGATGGCCCATGTTCTTTG
The DNA here is from genome assembly GCA_029933225.1 of Bacteroidales bacterium. GTDB lineage: Bacteria > Bacteroidota > Bacteroidia > Bacteroidales > F082 > JAADID01. The sequence continues at coordinate 2,863 of JAOZOO010000074.1, forward strand.
GTTACAGCGGCCATGTTGGCCATTGCCGTGGGTGTGGCACCCATTGCAGAGCCAATATATCCTGCTGATATCACTGCTGCATCGAAGTTTTTTCCAAGGATTCTGAAAATAACAAATACGGAAAAGAGCAAGATCGCAATTGTCTGGGCAACAATATTTACCAGAATAAACAGGGACTCATCACCAATCTCCCAGAATTTGAGCGACATCATGGCCATTGCCAGAAATAAACCCAGACTTAAATCGGATACGATAGCCAGTGTGGGTGAATTGGCGGGACATTTCATTTTCGGAATAATTAACGGAACAAGATTGGTCAATACCACCCCGCCAAGCATACAGGTTGCAAAAAGCGGAAGCGTGAAATGAATATATTCCAGAAAATCGTTCAGATATATTCCGATACCGATGGAGAAGGCAAGCATCAGAAGAACTTTCAGTGCTGAATTGTAATCTATGGTCAGGTTCTTCCCGTGTTTTGTTCCGATAGTAATTTCCGTGTCCACATTAGTATCCGGTTTCAGTTTGTATTTGCCTATTAGAAACCTCGCAACAGGGCCACCAAGGATGCCGCCAATGATCAATCCGAAAGTTGCCGAGATCATTCCTATCTCCATGGCATTATTAATGCCAAATTTTTCGTTAAGTATGGGTGCCCAGGAAACAATATTACCGTGGCCTCCCTGTAAAGCGGCAGAACCTGTGACAATGCCTATGGCAGGGTTTAAGTGGAAGAGTTTTGCCAGCAGAACACCTATATAGTTCTGGATGAAAATGTAAGCCACTGCAAAGAGGGTCAGCATCAACAGTATTTTTCCCCCTTTGATGATACTTTTCATCTCGGTGGAAAGTCCGATGGCGGTAAAAAACACCACCAGCAAAATGTCGCGGTAACGTGTCGAAAAAGAAAGATTCACGTTAAACAACAGGTATAACAGCCCGAAAAACAGCGAAGCGACAAGTCCGCCTGTGACCGGCTCGGGAATGTTATACCTGCGCAGAAAGCCAATCTTTCTGTTCATGTACTTTCCGAGGAAAAGTACCAGAATGGCTATGATTATTGTTTGACGTGAATCGAGATCAATCACTGTGATTACAAGAATTTAAGCGGTGAAATCAGCCCGATCATAACCCTTCCGGTATTGTAATCTTCTACTCCAATTTTATCTTTTGTATAATCTGAATATTTGTAAATACGCCCCACATATCCCACAAAAAATTTAAGATTGAAGTTATCCCACGGATGATACTCAATGGTGGGGATGTATCCGTAACTGGTCCTGATTTCGTTGGTGTATTTTTCAGGATCCTCATTATCGAGCCATTTGGCATGATCAATATAACCTGTGAAAGCGAGGTGCCATTTAGGAACAAATTGCCAGTCGAGCTGTATCCAGTGGCTGTAATACAATGTGTTCTTCAAAACATATCCATACTCATCTCGCGGAATTTCTTTGCTGATAATTCCCGTTCTGTCCAGATCCTCACTACTGATCTTTAAGTCATAAGCAAAGGTGAATTTTTTAAGATTCAACTGCTGGCCAAGTGCGATATAGTTTTTAAACATACCCGAAGCTTCATTCGTCAGCGAATAACTCCACAAGGTAGAAATCAAACCATCCCAGAGCTGTCCACGCCAGGTGATCACACCACCAAGGGGAGCTTTGGAAGCTGTAACCGCTCCGCCGATAATGCTGTCGTTACCATACAACTCATCGTACGACTGCGTCCTTGAGTTATAAATCTGAAAGCCGATATAATTTGATGAATTGATAAAGTACTTGATGCCGGCTCCCGAAAGGAAATTATCGGCCTGTTCTATGATATCGGAATACTCATAGATATCAATCGGGTTCAGGTCAAACTCAATACCCCCCCAGTCAACGCAAAACTTACCGGCCATCAGTTCCCATCGTTCTTTTTTGCCTAATTTGAAAACCACGTAAGCCATATCCACGCCTTTGATAATCTTATCAATCGTCTGGGGCTCAAAAGAACTTGTAAAACGGTGCCTGAATCTGAAATAGATCTTTTTGGTTACCCACCCCCTGATCTCCATTCTGAACTGTTCCATCCGAAATTTGGAGCCGGTATAATCCCTGTTGTAAAAATCATTACGGAAAGCAAATTGCATATTGGCAATTAAATCGATGTTTGAAATCCGTTTTTGTTTATCTATCGGAATTATCGAGCGATAATGTGAAGCCGTATCCGCCTGTTTGATCTGGGAAAATGCTGTACCCAGTAAGCCAAACAGGAAAAAAATAAATAGTATTATTCTTATTCTCATCATAACAACACCTCCTTAATTAATATCTGATGAATAATTCCTGTAAGTTTTCCCGGCTCCTTTCTTTGAGCAATGCCATCATAAGCAGTATCCTGGCTTTTTGCGGGTTAAGTTCATCGGAAGCAACGGTCCCGTACTCTTCGTCATTCACTTCGCCGTGGATCAATACGGCACCCGTGGGGACACGTGAAGCCCTGACAACCGGAATGCCTTTACTGGTTGCTCTTTTGGCTGCCTGAAGCGTGGCCCCGGTCATGTTGCCATCACCCACACCTGCTACCACAATGCCCCTGGCACCTGCTTTCACCATGATGTCGATCAGGTCGGGTGACATGTCGGCACAGGCATAAACAATGTCAACACGCGGTAAACTCTCGATACCGTCAGCAGAAAATTCACTGTGGGTGGTGTGCAAACCGTGAGGGTAATGGTAAAACTCAACATTTCCGAAGTTCACATCGCCCAGTTGACCATGCATGGGCGCATCAAAAGTTTCCACATTTGTCGTATTCATCTTGGTGACCGAGTGTGCGCTGAATATCTTGTCGTTCATGACTACCATCACTCCGTGACCTGCGGCCTTGGGACTGGCGGCAACAGCAACGGCGTTGTAAAGGTTCAGCGGCCCTTCGGCGCTCAATGCCGTTGACGGACGCATGGAGCCGGTCAGTACCACCGGTTTGTCACTTTTTACCACAAGGTTCAGGAAAAAGGCGGTTTCTTCCTGTGTGTCGGTACCGTGAGTGATGACAATGCCGTCCACATCCCCCGCAAGCAGTTCGTTGATACGTTTGGCCAGGTCCAGCCAGATCTTCACGCTCATGTCCTGCGATCCCACATTCGATATCTGCTCACCCGAAAGGTTGGCAAGTTTCCTTATATTGGGTACGGCATCGATCATGGCATCAATGGTCACTTTTCCGGAGGTGTAACCTGATCCTGTAGCGCTTTCACCGGTGCCGGCAATGGTTCCTCCGGTAGCAAGGATAATGACTTTAGGAAGTTGTTCGCTCTGTGAATATCCGTTAGGAATGATCACTGCAATCAGCAGTGCCATTAAAATACTTTTGAGAAAGAATTGTGTTTTCATGACATTTTTATTTTTAGTTAACATTATGTTTTATTTTTATTGGAAATGAATAATTATCTGTTTTCATATTTCGATTTATCAAGCCCCACCATATTTTCAGGATCAAGCAGCTTTTTGATCTGTTCTTCGGTAAGCAGTTTTTTCTCGCGCACCAGTTCCAGAATACCTTTACCGGTTTCTTTGGCCTCTTTGGCCAGCTCGTCTCCCACGTGATGTCCCAGTATAGGGTTCAGGGCGGTTACAATGCCAATGGTCACCTCCATGTTGTGCTCATCAACATCCTGGTTTATGGTGATGCCGTCCACACATTGCTCACGGAAGGCCTTCATGCCGTTGGCAAGTATCTTCTGTGATTCAAAAATGGAAAGTCCGACTACGGGTTCATAGGCATTCAGTTGCAGGTCACCGTCTGATGCAGCGATGTTTACAGTCACGTCGTTGCCGATCACCCGGTAACTAATCAGCGCCATCAACTCCGGCATGACAGGATTCACTTTTCCGGGCATGATGGACGAACCGGGCTGGCGCGGCGGCAGGTTGATCTCAAAAATACCGTTACGCGGACCCGACGACAGAATGATCAGATCGTTTGAAATTTTCGATAAGGTAGTGGCCAGTGTCTTCAATGCTGAAGAATAAACTACAAAACCGTGCAAACTGGATGTGGCGGCAATCAGGTCGTCGGCATTCGACAGATCATAACCGCTGATCTCACGCAGGTGACTGATCACATAGTCATGATAACCTTTGGGTGTATTCAGTCCGGTTCCGATGGCTGTCCCCCCCATGTTCAGCACCATGATGGCCTTTTCGGCATGTTCCAGGTTATCCAGCTCCCAGTTCAGCATGGAAGCATACGAATAAAACTCCTGACCAACGGTCATGGGTACGGCATCCTGCAGCTCGGTACGCCCCATTTTCAGTACATCAATGTATTTACTGCCCAGTTCATTAAATGAGGTGATAAGTTCTTTCAGTTGCGCTTTCAGATCATCGTTCTGTATCAGCATGGTCAGTTTGAGGGCTGTAGGGTATGTGTCGTTGGTTGACTGCGACATGTTGATCTCGTCGTTGGGAGAAATTTTGTCGTACTCACCTTTTTTGTATCCGGCCAGCTCAAGGGCCCGGTTGGCGATGATCTCGTTGGCGTTCATGTTGGTCGAAGTGCCGGCGCCACCCTGGTAGAGGTCGGTTTTAAAATGATCCTGGAGTTTTCCCTCAATCAGCTCTTTGCATGCCGGCTCGATCATTTTCAGCATTTCCGGTTTCATCTTACCGGCATCCGTATTGGCACGGGCACAGGCCAGTTTGACCATTCCCCATGCCTTGAGGAAATCGGGGTAATCATTGGTGTACTGGCCGGAAATCTGAAAGTTCTCTATGGCACGGGCGGCCTGTGCACCGTAATAGGCGTCAGCGGGGACTTTGATTTTCCCCAGAAGGTCTTCTTCGGTTCTGTACTCCTGGGCTGACAAGTTTCCCCCAATGAAAGCCAGGAGCATGGTAACGGTAATAAACAGTTTATTAATTCTCATAACGATATAATTTAAGTGAGTAAAATATGATTTAAAATATTGAAATCAGTAACAATGAAATAACCACGGCAGAAATGGTGGTTACCAGTCCCGGCAACATAAAGCTGTGGTTGATCAGATACTTTCCGATCTTCGTGGTTCCCGTCTGGTCAAACGAAACAGCGGCAATGACCGTTCCGTAAGTTGGCAGAAAGAAATATCCGTTCACCGCCGGGTAAACGGCGATCAGGATGGGTGCGGGAATGCCGAGTGCAACACCCACCGGCATCAGAATGGTGATGGTGGCGGCCTGACTGAAAAGCAGGATGGACAGCAGGAACAACCCGATGGCAAACACCCATTGTTGTCCTTCGATGATTGTTTTTATGCTGTCGATGATCACTGACTGGTTGGCCTGATAGAAAGAGGAACCGAGCCACGAAATACCGAGGATGGAGATCAAAGCCACCAGACCGCTTTTCATGGTCTTGCCACCGATGGTTTTAGCTGGTGGGGCTTTGAAAAACACCATGATAATCCCGGCGGTGGCCAGCATCAGGATGATGATGGTACTGGCCATGGTGATCTTTCCGGTCTGAACCGTACCGTTTACAAGGGTTTCATAAGTGGGACGCAAACCGGGAAACATCCCTACGATGACCACAACAACAATAGCGAGGAAAAACATGATGGTTGATCCTTTGGCCAAAGCCAGTTCTTTGCCTTCGAGTATCTTTTTTTCGCCCTGTGTTTCATCCTTAAGCAACCCTTTGGCCAGCTTTTCCTGATATACGGGATCGTCTTTGAGATTTTTCCCTTTTTTCAGCACCGACAGCGCCCCGATAAATACGGCGATGAGTGTGGAAGGAATGGTAACCATCATGATTTGCGGCAAAGTCACATCCAGCCCGGCAAGCGAACCCACAAGGGCCACCGTTGCGGCAGAGATGGGCGAGGCCACCAGCCCGTGCATGGCTGCAATCACACTGATGGACATGGGCCTTTCGGGACGAACACCCGCTTTGCGGGATATCTCGGCAATAACAGGCAGCAGCGCATAAATAACGTGTTGCGTGCCGGAAGCAAAAATCAGAATGTAGGTTACGAAAGGTGCAACAAAAGTGATGCTTTTGGGGTTCTTCCGCATTACTTTTTCAGCCACACTGACAAGATAGTCCAGCCCGCCTGCCGCTTCCATGGTTGAAAGAGCAGTGATGACAGCAAGGATCATCCCCAGCACGATGACCGGCGGACTACCGGGCGGCATCTGAAAAAGGAATACAAAAATGATGAGCCCGATTCCGGCAATGACGCCCATGCCAATGCCTCCGATACGGGCGCCGATAACGATACATGCAAGAAAAATAAGTAATTCAATCCAGAGCATAATGATAGGTTTTTGGTGGTACTAATTTACAAATTTAGCTTTACAGATAGAATAACCACTGTATTTTATTTCTTTTACAGATTAGTTAAGTCATCGCTCTACATGTAAATCGATCATGATCTTATCCGGTCTGTTTTTATCAGAACCTGTACCCAAACACCGCCGTCAAAGAAGTTCTTTGTCCGAATCCGATTTGCACCGACATTTCCCAGTGTTTGTTAAAGCCAATGTACAGCCCGAATATACCGTTCCATTTCACGGGTTCAAAATCCACCAGGTAATCCAGCCGGTGCATCACACCTTCACTATCTTCAATGTCAAAATATCCTTTGAGTTGGGTATTGTAGAACTGACCCTGTGCACCAGCCAGTACACTGAGACCAAACGGAAGGGAGTAACCCACCATAGGTGTGATGATATTCACCATGTTGGTCGTGTTGGCTTCCACAATTTTTGTGAACAGCAACTGATAGTTCAGCGTGATATTAAAGTCACCTGCTCCTCCGGCAAATATGGCGCCCAATCCGTAAACTTCGGAGGTTACGCTGCTGTTGATGGGGATGCTTCTCGGTAAATTCGGAACATCAATAATCCATTCGGGCAGGTCTTCGAGGAAATCACGCAGATCGTCATTGATAACAAGTTCACCCTTCAGGTCGTTCACGCCCCCTCCTACCATGGCCATGATGTTAAAAAAAGGAAAAAGCCATACATCGGCTTTGGCAAGATAAATATCCGACAACTGGTTCACTTTTGAATCTTCCAGTGCAAAAAGGTTTTCCAGATTGTACCAATTACCGTTATTGAAGGAGACTTCCAGACCGGTGAACTCCAGCAACTGGTTGTGAGCATACACAAAGCCGGCTACTCCCACCGGACGGGGAAGCTGATAGCCCAGCTTGGTTGTTTCTTTGCCGAGAAAAGGCAATACGCCTCCCAGTTTCACATTAATGGTATCAGGTTGTGCTGATAAATAAGCAGGTTGCTCAGGTTTATTTTTCCATGTCAGCTCAAGGCCGTTATCATCCCGATGGTCAAGGGTTTTGGTTAAAATTTTGGTTGTAACCTGCTTATCTCCTTTACCTGATGACATGTCCTCGGTCATGGAAGTTACGATGTACCCGCCTTCGTTTGTTTTGGCATAATAAACTGTCTTTTTCAGGCTGTTTATTTTTTTCTTTAAGGGCCTGACATTCTCCAGCTCAACTTTATACAAAGCGCCTTTTATTAGATAGATCCTGCCTTTCATCCGTTTTATATTTTTCAGGTAAGGGTCAATGTCCTTCTTCTGGTAGTAATATTCAAGTATCAGGGTATCTCCTTTTTTCCCGGCCCGTTTCAACGATTCCTCATCATAAAGATAATCCCGCGACATCCGGCTGAAATAGTGACTTCTTTCGATATATTTTCTTAATTGTTTGGTTTCCTTTTTGGTCAGATTATTCGATTTGTTGACAACGCGGAGATCCATGCCATCCTTGTATTTCGGATCAAAGAGAAACTCCAGATGGTATTCTTTTTTAGTTCCATTGCTTTCTTTTATGAGCACTGCCTCGTTCAGAAAGCGGCCGTCCTGCATGAACAGACTTGCCGCCGCATCAAGCACGCGTGGCGAAATACCGTTTTCGATCAGATAATTGCTGTTGACCGGACCCTTCTGCTGTGCATTTACAAAAGATGTGATAAATAGAAATAATACAGTTGAGAATAGAATTTTCTTCATAAGTTTATTTTTCCTTAATCAAACCATCTGTTCTTTTTAAAAAAATAAAGCAACACGGAAGACAGTAGCACAAAGATACCCCATACGACAAAATACGCATATTTCCAGTTAAGCTCCGGCATATAACTGAAGTTCATTCCGTAAATGCCGGCCAGGAATGTCAAAGGAACAAAAATGGCCTGAACAATGGTAAGGATATTTATCTTTCGCGCCGATTCTTCCTGATGAATCAGCATAAACTGGGTGCGCAACGATTCGGCTTTCTCCTCCAATCGTTCGGAAATACGGCTCAATTCACGAAAACTATCAATGACTTCTTTTAATTTATGAGCATCAGGCTCTCTGTTCTTATTAATTATCAACTTGTTAAAGAAATTAAAACCGATGTACTGGTCTTCGACAATATCAGCTAAATACCTGATATTGGTCACTGCGCTCATCATATCAGCCGAAGATACTTTTTCAGGAGAAGAAATAAGGTTCAACTCCAGATTGTGTATCTGTTTTCGTGTGTTGCTCACATTCATCGTACTTTGTGTAAGTATCAACCTGACCAGCAAATAGGTGAAATATATGCGAAAGTTTTTGTATTGCTTCATCAAAACCTCCGGTTCGTTGATTTCCAGACTAAAGGGCATGGATGCCGGAAGAATGCATATTGTCAGGTTCTTTAACAGGACAAGCGTGATATAATCCCTTTCGAAGATGCTTGATTTTTTTGATATAATAAAATTCTGAATGATTGATTCATGACTTGTTTCAGTTAACAGATGATCCCCGGGATTTAATATCAGGTTATTTATTTCATCGGAGAAGTTAAAAAAAGTCAAATAGTCGATGACTTCTTTCCGGTCGTCGGCATTGATATTTACCCAATTGACATTTTTTTCCCATTCTGCCAAAGGCAAATCATTTTTCACCTCAATCACATCAGTATCTGTAAACTTAAAGAAAGATAATTGAATCATCTGATTGGTTTTAATCCGGCAAGTTAATCAAGTTTTGTTTGTTCTTCTGCCGGCAAATCTTTTTCGAGCACATCCTCAACAAGCAATGCCTGGAATACTTTATAGGTTATCGCCAGTACGACAGCGCCGACAAACAATCCGATGATGCCGGAGAGGATCATCCCACCGATGGCGCCCAGCAGGACGGCCAGCATGGGCACATCTACACCCCGTCCGAGTAATAAGGGTTTGAGGAAGGCGTCGCTCATGCTGACGATAATCGCATAAATTGTGAAAATGACTGCCGGTGTGGTATCGGCGATGGTGAAGCTGTAAATGGCAATAGGCAAAAGTATCAGAATAGGTGGTAGCTGGACGATGGCCAGAAACAAAACGATCAACGCCCACAGACCGGCAGCAGGAATGCCGATAGCTAACATGCCGATGGCAGAAAGCAAAGACTGGATGATGGCAATTCCGAGGATGCCCTGCACCACACTCCGGATGATTTTGGCTGAAAGCTCCACAAAGTTTTCGCTTTGTTTCCCGATCAGCGTATTAAATATTGACCTGGCTGCCCTGTCAGCTCCTTTGTGTTGCGTAAACAGCACGCCGGCAATGATGATGGAAAAAATAAACAACAGTACTGTTGTTCCCAGATTAGCAGCCATCCCGAGGACCTTGGGCGCTGATTTTTTGATTTGCGGGCTGAACTTTTCGATAGCGGCTGTAAGATTAGTGGAAAACAATCTCCAGGTTTCATAAATCGGTTTTCCGACGACCGGCCAGTCAGCCACTTTTTGCTCCGGCGGGGGAATTTGAAAAGTCCCAGCTTCCATTTCATGGGCCACATTTCCCAAACTTTCAACGGTAGAGTTTATGAGAAAGATTGAAGGCACAATGAGGATAGTCAGCAACACCAATGTGATGATGGTAGCTGATAATTTTTCACGGCCTCCCAGTTTTCCGGCCAGTTTTTTAAACAGGGGATAAAGGGCCACAGAAATGATAATGCCCCATAAGACCAGCATGATAAACGGCTTGATGATCAGGAATGACCAGTAAAGCAGGATGACAACAAATCCGATTCTCAGAGCTGTATAAATTGCTCTTGTGTAATAAGCTTCATCGTTTTGCATGATTTGATTGTTTGTTTAATTAGAGAAATGAATAATTTGCCTGCAAATATAAATATCATTGTAAAATACGGCAACCGGATGCGAAGCACCGTATATTTAAACAATTCACTTTTAAATTGTTGTCGGTAAGGATTCCAGTACTGAACCCGATAACATTTTGAATTTTATTTTTATGCCATTACGAATTAATTTCAAAGCTATTAAATAGTAAGTGAGGAAGAAAGCGAACTTTCATTCAGCAATTAATACCCAATAAGGAAAATGTTAAGGTTTTTCTCCTGGTTTCCCTCATCTGTCGGTTTTGTTCGAGATTTATTAACCTCCTTTCATTCAGATACAAATATTTCTCCATGGCCTGATCCATCATTTCTTTAAATCTCTCAGATAAGCATCAATGAACTTATCGAATGTGTCGTATTTGGGTTTCCACCCCCATTCTTTCACCGCACTGCTGTCGTCCACCGGATGTGAGGCGGATTTCAACAGCTTGTCCCAATCGGGGTTTACATCAAAAGTGATCTTTGCGCCCGGTATTTTGTTCCGTACCATTTCAGCCATTTCACCGGCGGTGGGCAATGGGTTTTGCACACCGTTGATAAAGTAGTTGATGGTTTTAATGTTTTCTTTGGGGGCTTTGCCAAGATGGATCAGGGCCCGTGCTGCGTCTTCCACATACACCAGCGACAATTGGATATCTTCTCCGACAGGTATGGCATAAGGTTCGCCTTTTGCCGGCAATTCGATCATGGCCGAGACGTAGGTTACCACACCTTCGGCGCGCAGGCCGGGACCGCCGATGGCAGGATAATGAATGCCGCGGTAATCGAGCCCGTGTTTGCGGCGATACCATCTTCCGGCGCTTTCGTTGAATACTTTGTTGATTCCGTAAAAAGAGGCCGGGCGCTGCAGGGTCTTGTCGTGCAACATCTCGCCGGGTTCCAGATCCTCTCCATAAGTAGTCCCCGAACTTGAATACAACACCTGCGGCATGCCGTTTTTGAGGGCTGCTTCCATCAGGTTGATGAACCCCATAACGTTCACTTTGGTGGCCAGCACAGGATCGTTCTCGCAAACATTGCCCGGGATGGTGACCAGATGAAATATTTTTGTCGGTTTGAATCTGGCAAAAGTGGCATTCAGCAATTCGGGATCTGAAACATCTCCCTGGACATATTCTATTTTGTCTTTCACATCATCCAACCGCTTCGGGTCGGGATTGACATCCATGACGACGGGTTTTACATTTTCTTCCTCAATGAGCAGGTGCACAATCTCAGCACCCAACAATCCGGAACCTCCGGTAACAACTACATTTTCCATATCGAATTTTTTAAGATTATTAATTAGTTAATGATTTTCCTATTTTTTTAGCATAAGGCAGCATGATAAACAGCCCGAAAATAGATACAGCCACAAGCATGATTGTAATATCCGGATTGTCAAAATTCTGAGTTCCCACCAACAAAGCTGCCGAAATATTTCTTTGCCCGGCTCCCAAAGCAGATACTACGCGTATGTCTTTTTCTGTTCCTCCCAGATAATATCCGATAACCATTGCACCAACCAACAACAATAAAATGGCCAGCAAGGGATACCCAACCTTATCTATCAGGTGATTTGTGTTTAGTATAACCAGAGAGATTATTAAAAGCAGCATGGCAATATTGGTGAGTTTTGCAAAGAAGCCCTGCATGGGTTTTGCGCCATTTTCCCAATAAGCTCTTATTAACAATGCCAAAATCAATGGAAGAAGCATGATTACCACTAAAGATTTTGCAATTGCCCACGAACTGACCTCGGCGCCGGTTAACATATAGGGTACTACCAAAGGCATAAAGAAAATTGTTACAACCATCAACAACAACATCAGCCCCATGGAAAACGGAATATTTGCTTTTGCAATATCTGCTAATTTTGGGATAAACGGAGCCCCGGCAGCAATGGATATCAATAACATGGCTATTCTTTCTCCCTCGTTCAGAGGTACTATGCTGATAATTCCGTAAACCAGTAGCGGAACCAGAAGAAAATTAACAATCAACGACAGCACCACAAGTTTCACGTTCTTTAACGGTTCTGCAATCTGGCGCACTGTCAGCCCCAGTCCCATAGACAGCATGCTGCTTATAATGAAAACAAGCAACGATATTTTAAAGGTTATTTGTAATATTTCTGTCATAATGATTATTCTTTAAACCTGATTCTTATAAACATCCGGTTATGTTGGTCAGCTACTATTTAAGGGATTATTACTCCTCTGCCCTGAATTTCACCTTTGGCTAATTTTTCGTAAGCTATGTCAACCTCATCAATACTGAATTTGGTAATATGAGGTTTAATATATCCTGCTTCTGCCAGTCCGATCA
>JAOZOO010000075.1 GCA_029933225.1 Bacteroidales bacterium
CCTGACGTAGGGCCTTGAGGATTTTGTGCAGGGCTCACACTGTAATACTCACCGTTATACCAGTCGCTGCACCATTCGCTCACGTTTCCGCTCATATCAAACAGTCCGGCCTCGTTTGCCGCTTTTGTACCTACTTCATGGGTGCGTCCGCCGCTGTTTCCATAATACCAGGCCACATCATCAATGTTATTGCTTCCGCTGTACGTAAATCCGGAACTTCCACGGGCTGCACATTCCCATTCGGCTTCAGTGGGCAAGCGCCCTCCTGCCCAGCGGGCAAAGGCATTCGCACCGTACCAGCTGACAGCCACCACCGGAAAGTCGGATTTCCCTTCTTTGACGACAAATTTGCCTCCGGAATACAGAATGTCCGTATTTGGCGTATCCATCACATTGATGTAGTCAACCTGGCCGTATTCACTGTCGTAAAAACTGCCGTCACTGTTGCAACCGATTTCATTCAAAAAATAACAATATTGGGCATTGGTGATTTCATATTTTGTGATAGCGAAGGTGTCCAGCATGACCGTATGAACCGGCTGTTCATCGGCCGATGCGCCCGTGCCGCCGATGTCGGGATCAGGCTGGCCCATGCCAAATGATCCGCCGTCAACCGTTACAAACCGGAGATTGACATCGTTATCCCCTCCCTGGGTAATCTCGACCGTAACTTCTGCGGAACTGCTTTCCCCTCCGTTGTCGGTAGCTGTTGCTTTGATTACATGTTCCGACAGACTTTCTCCGGATGTTCCCCAGATAACCTGATAGGGTTCATAAGTAGCCGTTTCTATTTCTTTACCGTCAACAAAAAACCTCACTTCCGCAATACTACCGTCACTATCGGTTGCTTCTGCCCTGATGGTAACGGTTTGTCTTTCCTGAAACTTTTGACCGTTTTCAGGAATTATGATACGGATTGCAGGGGATTGATTATCTGATTATCGTCAAGCAGTTTTTCACATGAAAACATGAAAAATTGAAAAAGGCCATGGAAATGACCATCATTACTACAAAAAGATTAATATACTTTTTCATCTGATTAATGATTTAAAGTTCAATCGGTTTGTGAAATCTATACGATAAATTCCGGGGAAAGTTAGAAAGTTTTTATTTTCTTTCGGTTTTTTGGTAAACAGATTTCACTGATGGGAAAAATATTCGATGTCAGTTCGGGTTTAATGTTTTATCTTTGTATTTATAATTATAAATAGAGTTTAACTAATTAAAATTATAAATTATGCTATCTAATCATGTGTTAGGTTTTGTAATTGGATGGGTTCCAGGAACATGGGAGATTATTTTAATTTTATTTGCTATTCTATTGTTATTTGGCGGTAAAAAAATCCCTGAGTTAATGAAGGGTATAGGAAAAGGAATAAAAGAATTCAAGGAAGGTATTGCCGGAGAAGAAAAGAACAAATCAACAACAGACGAAGAGAAAACTGTCGACAAATAACAAACCCGTTAGTCTTTGATCAGGTTTTTATAATCTTCAAACCGGTCGAATATCTCTTTTACAAAATTATACGTCTCTTCACCTCTTAAGTAACCGTTGCGAACAACTTCATCGTGGTAATAATATTTATCTGAAAGGTTTTTAACGAAAAAATCCACATTATCCGTCCATATATTCGGGTCTTTACCATATTTTTCAGCCAGCCGTCGGGCATCCAGAATATGACCGAGCCCGGCATTGTAAGAACCCAGGACAAACTTTATGATTTCTGTTGAGTCAGTGATCTCCGGTGGCAGTTGCTCCTCGATATAACGCAGATATTTGGCTCCGGCCATGATCTGGTCTTCGGGTGAAGATAAAGTATCCAGTCCGTATTGTTTCAGGGTTTCGGGCATCATCTGCATCAGCCCGTAAGCACCCACCCACGAACGGACATTGGGTTTAAACTGCGACTCCTGATAAATCATCGAAGCCAGCAGGCGCCAGTCCCAGCCGATGATCTTGCTGGCTTCCCTGATGTAATCGTCATACGGTGACAAATGGCCGCCACTGAATGAATTGTATTTGCTGTTCACGATCTTTGCCGCCCTGATATTCCTGAAATATTTGTTGTAGATCAACCGGAACATTAATGTTTTTTTGAAAGAATCGAGCCATACATTGATCGTGTCTGCCAGGCCGGTCTGACCTTTTTTTACTGCCCATGCCACGTATTGCGGAAAGCTGATCTCGGTCTTCACATCGATGTTGGGATAATAACGCATGTTGATCAGGGCAATGTATTTGTCAGCCACGGTATAATCAATTTCACCCTTTGCTACGGCAGCGATCAGTTCCTCCACATCTTTGTCTTCTTCAATAATATGGATCGTATCGCCAATCTCGTTGGCCAGTGCTGCCAGCCGTTGTGCGAATATAGTGCCCTTCTGGACATAAACCGTTTTTCCGGCCAGATCGATCTGGTTGCGCAACAGATGCGACTCGATCTCATCCCTGGTTTTCATGGACTGGTAATTATCAGGCAGTCGTTGAACCAATACCTGTTCGGTAGTCATGATGGGGTCGGTAAAGGTGAATTCCCTTCTCCTTTCACCGGTTACGGTCAGCGCCATGGCCATCAGGTCAACTTCATCATCATTGAGCATACGGATACTTTTCTCAAGATCTTTTTCGATGACCATCTCCAATTGAACACCGAGATATTCCGTAAAACTTTTCAGTAATTCATACTGATATCCGATGGGCTGGCCACGGTAGATCAAATAATTCACCGAACTGTAATCAGTAACCGCTCTTAATTTTTTGTTCTTTAATACACGATTTAATGCCTGATTTTCTGATTTGATCGCAGCAACATCTTTTTCTTCTTTTTTCTTTCCGGCCTGCTCCGAACTACAGGAGACAAGGAATAATGTTGCAAAAAATATGACAATGACTGATCGCATCATACGTGAAAAAGTATGGAGGCAAAGTACAAAAATAATTAACGATTTTTTCCAGTTAAACGAAAAGTAAAAGATAAAAGTTTTGTTTCTCTTATTACATCAGCCGAAATTTTAATGTCAGAAAACTGCAAATGAACGAAAAGCAAACAATGAAATGGCTTTTCTGGTAAAGGTGGAATTCACAGAATAAGACAAAAAGTGTATCATACACCATCTGTCTTACGCCGTTTTCCTGTATCGTAATGTTGAAAAAATAACCATTCCGGCTGCATACAGTGAAAGTATCAGGAAATCTCTCTGGATATCAATAAAGCCGGAACCCTTGAGCATGATCATCCGGTTGATCTTGATGAAGTAAGCCAGGGGATTGATCATATTTAATTTTTGGGCCCACACCGGCATACTTTCAATGGGTGTGAACAACCCGCTCATCAGGATGAAGACCACCATAAAAAACCATGAGATGAACATGGATTGCTGCATGGTGTTGGTCAGTGTTGAGACGAACAATCCCAGGCCGAGTACCAAAACGAGATAAACGCCGGCAACAAAAAGCAGCAAAAAGGGATTCCCCACGACGATAATTCCAAACCACAAACGGGCGATCAGTAATCCGAACAACAGGTCAATCATGGCAATCACCCAAAACGGGATGAGCTTTCCGGCAATAAACTCAAATTTGCGTATCGGAGTAACATTTAACTGCTCAATGGTTCCCAGTTCTTTTTCTTTGACCACATTCATCGCCGACAAAAACATACCGATAATTGTGACCAGCAATACCAGAATGCCTGGCACCATATAAGTGATATAATTCAACTCCGGATTATACCAGAAAGAAGAATTCAGTTTAATCGGCATCTCCTTAAAATGCAGCGGGAATTTTTTGATCAGGATTTCCTTGTTGAAATTATTAATAATGGAAATGGCATAAGCATTCATCAAACTGGCGGCGCTTCCGTTGATGGCATTTGTCACCACCTGTACCTGTGCATGATTTTCTTTCATCAGATTTTTTTCAAAATCAGGTTCAATCACAAGTATCTGGTCTGCCTCATTTTTTTTGATGGCCTGTATGGCTTGATTATACGAATCTGTTTGACCGATTCTCGTAAAAAAGGCCGATCCGCTGAATTTATCGGATAATTTCCCCGATTCGGATGAATGGTCGTGATCCACCACAATAAAACGGATATTTTTTATCTCGAATGTGGCGGTATATGCTAAAACCAGCAACTGAAAAATCGGCATAATAAAGATGACCGGCAGGATCGTCTTGTCCCTGAATATCTGGATGAACTCCTTTTGCAGTATGTAGAGAATGGTTCGCATTGTTTGATTGTTCTATTGTTTCTTTTTTATCCCAGCCCTAAAGGACTGGGTAACTGATTTGTTTCATAGCATTATTTATTGTTCGCTGTCAGTTTCCCCGTCCTTTAGGGCGGGGTTATACCTCACTCCAGCCGAATCTTAAATTTTTTCACACTCATGCCAATAAAAAATAGCGTCATCCCAAAAATGATCAGCGTTTCCATCCAGAAATAGCTGAAGCCAACACCTTTCAGCATTATATTTTTGATGATTATGATAAACCATTTACTGGGCATCAGATGACTCAGATACTGTAAAATCACCGGCATATTTTCAATCGGAAAAATGAATCCGGACAGCAAAATGGTTGGAAGCATCAATGCAAACATAGACAGCAACATGGCCTCCTGCTGCGAGTGGCTGACTGTTGAGATCAGGATACCGAGGACCAGGGCCATAATGATGAACAGCAGACTTTCAGCAAGCAAAAGTGCGATGCTCCCTTTTACAGGCATCTGAAACACAAAAAATGACAAAACCAAAATGGTTATCAGGTTGATGAACGACAAAACCACATACGGTGTCACCTTGCCGATGATGATCTGGAGTGGCTTTAGCGGTGAAACGAGCAATGCCTCCATTGTCCCCAGCTCTTTTTCGCGGGTGATGGAAATGGATGTCATCATGGCTGAAACCAGCATCAGCAAAACCGTAATCACGCCGGGAACAAACATAAAAACACTCTCTAATTCCGGATTGTAGAGCATCTTGCTTTCCACACCAATGCTGACGGGGATAGCATTTTCCTGACTCATTTGGGTTAAAATATAGTTGTTGATGATGCCAGAAGTATAGGCATTCAGGATGTTGGCCGTATTGGGTTCGGAAGCGTCAAGGATCAACTGGATGTTGGCCAGATTTTCTTTTTTCAGCTTTTTGGCAAAATCACTTTCAAAAATTATGACTTCTTTAATCTTCCCTTCTTTAAAAGCATTCTCAATATCATCGTTTGATTTCAGGTAACGGTCAAGCAGAAAATAGTGTGAGGACAGCAGTTTACGGGTGATCTCGCGGGTCACCATATCTTTGGAGTGGTCGAGAATGGCAATGTGGGCGTTGTTGATGTCGTTGGTGATGGCAAAACCAAAGAGCAAAACCTGGACAACAGGCATCCCGAACAGGATCAACATGGTACGGTAGTCCCTGAAAATATGGAAAAACTCTTTTTTAATAAATGCCCACACGGTTTGTTGTTTTAACTAATTTGTTTCTTTTTCATTTATCCATCCATCATTCCAATATTCCAACCTTCCATTTTTCAATATCCAGCATCCATTAACCATTTTCTATTTTTCTATTTTCCAGTATCCAGCATCCAATATCCAGTATCCAGCATCCAATATCCAGCACCCAGCTTCACTCCACATTCCTCGCAATTTTTATAAAAACCTCATTCATATTTTTTGCGTTATATTCTTCTTTCAGTGCTTCCGGTGTGTCCATGGCTTCTATTTTGCCTTCCGACATGATGCACACCCTTTCGCAGTATTCCGCTTCGTCCATGTAGTGCGTGGTTACAAAAACGGTGGTGCCGCTATCCGATACCTCGTAGATCATTTCCCAGAACTGCCTGCGGGTGATGGGGTCCACACCGCCGGTGGGTTCATCCAGAAAAATGATGTCGGGGCTGTGAATGTTGGCTACCGAGAAAGCCAGTTTTTGCTTCCATCCGAGGGGAATGTTTCTCAGCAACATGTCCTCGTAACTTTCCATTTCCAGCTTTTTCAAATAAAACCGCATTCTTTCACGTATTTGTTTTCGTGACAACCCGTAAACACCTCCGTAGAACCTGAAATTTTCCTTAACGGTCATGTCATCGTAAAGCGAAAAGCGCTGGCTCATATAACCTATCCGGCGTTTCACCTTTTCAGGGTTTTTGTTTACATCAATGCCGGCCACTTTCACTTTTCCCGAAGTCGGTTTCGATAAGCCGATAAGAATTTTTATTGCTGTGGTTTTTCCGGCGCCGTTTGCTCCGAGGAACCCAAGTATTTCACCCTTGTAAACATGAAACGTCAGGTGATCGTTAGCCACAAAATGGCCGAACTTCTTCACCAGATCCTTTACTTCTATGACTGTGTCTCTCGTTTTCATTTTTCGGGGGGTTCCATGAGTGCCAGAAAACAATCTTCAATGACCGGTTCTGCTTGTGTGACGACAATATTCTGATAACCTTTCTCCGTCAGATGATGATAAATACGCTCCTTCATTTCTTCCGGATTCCGTCGGGTGGTTAAGTGGATGGTATCGCCGAAACGATAAACCCTATCGGTCCCGTCAAAACCTGTCAGCTCATCCAACAAGGGATGCATTCTAGTGACTTTCACGGTTAAAATATTCCCGGAAAAGCTGTTCACGATATTTTGTGGCTTTTCCACCGACATCAGCCGTCCGGTTTGCATCAGCGCTACCCGGTCGCACAGTGCGGCTTCGTCCATGTAAGGCGTGGAAACCAGGATGGTAATCCCCCGTTGCTGCATTTTTTTCAGCAGCTCCCAGAACTCTTTTCGGGAAACAGCATCCACGCCAGTCGTGGGTTCATCCAGCACCAGCAGGTCGGGCTTATGAATCAGGGCACACGATAAGGCCAGTTTTTGCTTCATCCCTCCGGACAGATCGCCGGCACGTCGATTTCTGAAAGGGGCGATGTGGCTGTAAACATCTTCGATCAGTTCATAATTCTCTTTGATATCCACCTTGAAAATCCGGGCATAAAACATCAGGTTCTCTTCTACGGTCAGGTCCATATACAGCGAAAACCTGCCGGGCATATATCCTGTAATTTTCCTGATCTTTTTGAAGTCCTTCACCACATCATAATTGCCTAACCGGATGGTTCCCTTGTCAGGCAGGATCAGGGTGGTCAGAATCCTGAACAATGTGGTTTTCCCCGAGCCGTCAGGGCCAATAAATCCGAAAAGTTCGTTGGGCCTGATCTCCAGATTAATGTTTTTCAGGGCTTTAACCTTTTCATACGACTTCTCCAGATTTTCTATTTTGACGGGTATGGACATAACCTTCCTTGTTCACTGATTTTTCAGTGGTTTTATAAAACAGATTCCGGTTTTTATCAGTACGAGTGTATGCAGCCCGCTGCCGCTTTTTTCCCTTTTGACGAATGATCAAAGGAGCGGAAAATGTAACAGAAATTTATTTTACCCTTGTCCAGTAAACTGTACGTCCGAGCAGGCTAAATCCGATATATCCCCGGATTTTCAGCCTGTCTTTGTCGTTTTCATCGGGAAATTCCATGTAACAGCTATACGTCTTGCCCGATTTGGGATCATAGATTTCACCGTCTTCCCATTCATCTTCATCAAAAACAAAATCTTTTAACAAGAGCATGCCCATGACCGGCCTCGACTGGAGACTTTCGTCCTTGTTCTTGTCATCCAGTTTGGGTTTGCCGGTTTCTTCATCAATGGGGTTTTTCAGCCAGATGATCTTTCCGTAATACTTGCCGCCCTCCTTGTAAATCTGGACGTGCGCATCTTCATCCTGGTTTAACCAAATGCCGACGATATCATCAGCTTTGAATTCCTGGGCGTTGATTTGTGCAATCGGGGAAATCAATAACCCGAAAAAGATAACAACAATGCTTGTAATTTTCATATCTGTTAATTTTTATTGGGCGATAAAGTTAAAAATTCTCTGGTTTTAAAAACATCACCCGTAATCTGTTTATAATTAATCCACTATCTTAAATTCTCCCGGCATACCTATCTTGATGGAACCGTCGTTGTCCACAATTATTTTGACGGCATATACCAGATTAACCCGTTCTTCCTTGGTCTGGATGGTTTTGGGTGTAAACTCGGCATGCGATGAAATCCATGAGACGGTACCCGGAATACTGTAATTTTCTTTTTTGTTTTTATCATAAAAAACTTTCACCGTACTTCCTATTTTCAGTCTGTTCAGGTCGCTTCCGCTGATATAAGCTTTCAGTTCCAGCGTTTTCAGATTGGCTATTTTATAGAGAGGTTTCCCCGGCGTAGCGAGCTCACCTTTCTGAGCATATTTAACAAGCACGGTTCCCTCCACGGGATTTTTTACCGAACATTTCTGAATCGCTTCATTGACCTGGGCTATCTGGGCATCCACACTTTGCATTTTGGAAATGATTCCGTCACGTTTGGCCCGGGTGGCGCTGATCTGTTTTTTGTTCAGGTCCACCAGCCCGTTGATGTCATCCAATTGTTTTTGAGTAGCTGCCTGATCTTTATACAGGTTTTGAATCCTGCGCTGGTTTATCTTATTTATTTCCAGTTGTTGCTGTTGTACCTCGATGGTTGCTTTGATATCTTTTAACGTGGCGGCAATGGCATTTTTCTGGCGGATCAGGACAAGCTTTTTCAGGTGCAGGTCAACCGTATCTATTTGCCCGATGATTTCCCCGTTTTTTAAATAATCACCCTCATTGATGTGAAAGCTGAGTATTTCACCGGTGGCCTGGGCCGACACGATGACCTCGGCATCAGCGTCAAAATTCCCGTAACCGTCCGACAGGTCTTCATTTTTATTGCACGCAGTTAAAATGAATGTCATGATTGATAAAGCGATGAATATTCTTTGCATTTTTCCTGGGTTTTCAATGGTTTATAATTTTCCGATTGCTGTCAGATACTGGTATTTGGCAAACACAAGCTGAAGTTTATGGGCTTCAAGGTTCAGATTGGCTTTCACGAGTTTGTTGACTTCGATCAGATAAGTAGTAGAAGTAATGGTTCCGTTTTTTAATTTGTTTTCCGAAGTCCTGACCACGTTTTTCTGCAAATCGGCAATGGTCTGGTCGGTTTGTATCAGTTTTTCATACTTTTTGATTTCCGCAATGCGCCGGTAAAGGTCCGACCGCAGGTTCTGGTTAAAAGTTTGTTTTTGGGTGTTGATGAGGCTGTTTTGCAAATCAAAGACCTGCTTTTCGCGTTTCACCTTTCCCCAGTCATAGATGTTCCATTTCAGTTGCAGACCGATCTTGTAATAATCATCAAAATTTGTGTTCAACATGTCGTACCCGGGACGACCATATCCCGCCTGGCCGAAAGCCAGCAGTACGGGTCGTCTTTTTGCGGAAGCCAGCCCTTTCAGAGTCATTATCTGTTCCTGTTGCCTGCTCAGTAAAATATACTCCGGACGATTATTTTCAAAATTAAAATTGTCGATGGAAACCTCCGGAACAAGCAGTTCA
Organism: Bacteroidales bacterium; assembly: GCA_029933225.1. Lineage (GTDB taxonomy): Bacteria > Bacteroidota > Bacteroidia > Bacteroidales > F082 > JAADID01. The sequence goes on from JAOZOO010000075.1 coordinate 9,461, forward strand.
TCCGCCGATTGTATTTTTAACCCTGTTTGTTCGCCAAGTGATTTAACCAGTGCATTCAGGTTTTCTTCAATTTCGATGATCTTCTGTTCGGCACTGTACAACTCCACTTTCAGGGCATCCACATCCGCCGGCAGCAGCATCCCGTTATCGAGGGCCGCACCGGCCTCTTTGATCCTTGCTTCCAGCGTTTCTTTGAGCACCTGTAAGATCTTTACATTTTTATTCTGGTAAACAATGTTGAAAAACAGATTGTTGATCCGTTCTTTCAACTGATACAGATCAATCCGGACTTTCTGGTTATCCACGGCCAGTTTTGCCATTTCCACTTTTTTCTGATTTGAAGTTAATCCCGCATCATAGATCATCTGCGTAACATCCAGATTGATCTTGTACCAGTCTTTCGGAATAGGCTCCACATTAAAAGCAGGCAAAGGCATATCCGGGATTTTGGTTACATCCGACTGATAGCTGGCCTGGCCGTTCAAATTGAGTGTGGGATAATAATTTGTCTTGATATTTTTAATGTTCAGATCAGAAATGTCCTTGTTCAGCGACAACTGGCCTGCATTGGGATAATGCTCCACAGCGCTTTGCAGACATTTGTCCAGCGTTATACTTCCCTGCGACAGGGCTGCCAGACTACCTGATACCAATATCAATAAAATGATAATTCTTTGTTTCATGCTTCTTCCTTTTGGTTAATTAAAACAGCATGTTTGACAAAAGCAATGACTTGTTCGGGGCGTTCATCTATGTAAGTTTTGAATTTTTTCTTGTCGCCATCCATGGCAAAACCGGTGATGATGGGCCTGGCCACGAAAGGAAAGATGCACAACGCCAGAATGTTGGTGATCAGATGTACCGGAGGCACCGGACGAATCACTTTGTCTTCGATTGCCTGATCTACCAATTGGAACAGTTTTTCTTTAATAAAGCTTTTGTCCTGCAATTGTTTCACGATCAGATCGGGGTTCCGGTTCAGTTCGTGAATGACAAACTGTGGTATGTAAGATTTGCTTTTTAAAAGCTTAATGTATTGGCTGATGAACTTCTCGAGAAACCGTTCAAAATCCATTTCGTTGGATACAGCACGCTCGAGAACGACAAAAACTTCTTTGAAAGCATGAGTAAAAACCCTTTCGAAAAGCTTTGTTTTTGTGCGATAATAATAGTGAAGAAGCGCTTTGTTTATCCCTGCCACATCGGCAATCTCCTGCATCCTTGTACCGTCCATTCCTTTGGCAATAAAGACCTTTCGGGCTGCATTGATGATCTTGTCTTCGGTACTTTTTTCTTTAGCCATATAATTTAATCAAATGGTTAAATCGGACGGTAAAAGTAGATTATTATTGTTCATCTGTCAAGTTTTTTTGAAAAAAAATTATTTGAAGTGTATCTTTGCTGTCCTAAACACGTGATAAAAATGACAAAACCGTTAACTCATTTCTTTGCTTTTGTAATTATTTCTGTTATTGCAGTCTCTTGCTCTCAAAGCCCCGAAAAACAACTCACGGGAACATGGAAAGTGTCTGATGTGCAAACCGATTTTGATGAAACCAAAGTAACACCCGAGATGCTTCGCCAGGTGGTGGACATGCAAAAACAGACTTTTTTTAAAATACTGAACGACACCATAATGGTTATCATTTCAAACAACGTCACGCACGAAGCCAAATGGCATTTCAATAAGGAAACCTCCGAGATCATTTACTTTTTTGTGGGGATGGAAAACATGTCACACACACTGGGAAAGTTTGAAGAAAACAAAATTGTAAGCAAGTCCAACACACCTTTGGGGGTGATCACCACGACTTTTGAAAAAGAATAAGAGACCTTTGCAAAACTTCAGGAAACTGTCAATTCCATAGAAAATCTTATCTGCAAAAGAACCTTTACAAAGGTCTCAATATTAAGTTTGGCCGGACCATTACAAGGTATTGCCCAAGTAATTTCTTGTTTGAACCCTTTCGGGATACTCTGCGCTGAAAACCAAAACAAAAGCATGTGCCGGACTTTTGATGTCACTGTCCGGCATTACAATCCTTCAAGGAAATTCATGATCTCTTCCGCTTCTTCCTGAAATGATTTATTGGGCATGACCCGGTTGGCACGGTCATACCAGTAGTTGGCATTCCAGGTGTCGCCTTCTTTCCGGTGCAGGTAGGCATGAATCCAGTTGGCCTCAGGTGTATCCCAGTGCTGGACAATCCTGTGGGCAGCTTCCCAGTCATCAATACTATCCAGCTCCATGGCTTCGATCAAAATATCTTTGGTCATTGGTCTTTTAACTGCTCGCTACCAAATATAGGAAAAAATAAAATGAAAAAGAGGAAAACCCGGAAATTTGGCTAAATTTTATATTAAGAATTGGTATAACAATTCATTTTGACAAAAGATATGGAAATAACTATTATCATGAAAATCAAATATAATAACCTTAACACGCATTTTGTTCTGACAACATTAAACCGTGAACCGGTATTACCTGAAAAAAAAGGAAGCCGAATAGAAAAATAAGGTAATAAGGTCAGTTTTAACTTACAATACTTTGCTACTAAGGTAAGTGTTTTCCTGTTTGCATTGAATACCTGAAATAAGGTTTTTTTAAACCGGAATCTCCCGGCATTCATTATTTCGGAGGTGTCTTCCACGGAGTCCTTCGGAAAAAACCTTATCTGAAAAACAATACCTTAGTGGCTTACAGCAACAAATAAAACTCAACCTTATTACCTTATTTGCTTTGAACATAAAGATTTATTGATTTATTTTTCAGTTTGCATCAACCATTACCGAAGAGCGTTCGATGCTTTCTTTGATCTGCTGGTCGGTAATGGAATAATTCCTTAAATTCCCTTTCAGATACTGGTCGTACGAAGCGAGGTCCACCAGGCCATGGCCAGAGAAATTAAAGACGATCGTTTTCGGGACGCCCTCTTCCCTCGCCTGTTTTGCCTCCCGGATCACCTGTGCGATGGCATGGGTGGTCTCGGGAGCCGGGATGATGCCTTCGGTGCGTGCAAAAGCGACACCCGCCTCGAAGCATTCTTTCTGGTGGAGCGCATGGGCTTCCATCAGGCCGTCTTTCAGCAACTGGCTGATGATGGGCCCGGCGCCGTGATAACGTAATCCTCCGGCATGGATCTTCGGCGGGATAAATTTATGTCCCAGCGTAAACATGGGCAACAAAGGCGTCATGCCGATGGTATCGCCGAAATCATAATGAAACTCACCTCTCGTCAGTTTGGGGCACGACTCGGGCTCAACAGCAACGATACGGGTTTTGTATCCGTTTTTAATGTTATTGCGAATAAACGGGAAAGATATTCCGGCAAAATTGGAGCCGCCCCCGAAGCAGCCGATGACCACATCGGGATAATCGTCTGTTTTTTCAAACTGGCGCAGCGCTTCCTCCCCGATGATGGTCTGGTGCATCAGCACGTGATTCAATACGCTACCCAACGAATATTTTGTGTTTTCGTCCTGCAATGCCATCTCGATGGCTTCGGAAATGGCGATGCCGAGGCTGCCCGGAGAATCGGGGTCTTCCTTCAGTATTTGACGTCCGGCTTCGGTCAGCGTACTCGGTGAAGCCACCACATCGGCGCCCCAGGTGTTCATCATGAACTGCCGGTAAGGCTTTTGCTGAAAACTGACTTTCACCATGAAAACATTCAAATCGATGCCGAAAAAGCGGGTGGCAAAAGCGAGGGCGCTGCCCCACTGTCCTGCGCCCGTCTCGGTGGTGATGCGTTTTACGCCTTCCTTGTAATTGTAATAGGCCTGCGGCACCGCCGTGTTGGGTTTGTGCGACCCGGCCGGGCTGACGCTTTCGTTTTTGAAATAGATCTTCACCGGGGCATCCAACAGTTTTTCAAACCGTGTGGCCCTGACAAGGGGGCTGGGCCTCCATATTTTGTAGATGTCCTGAACCTGTTCCGGGATGTCGATAAACCGTTCTGATGACACTTCCTGCCGGATCAGCGCTTCCGGGAATATGGGCGCCAGATCCTCCGGGCCGATGGGCTCACCGGTCGCCGGATGACGGGGCGGCAGCATCTTGCCGGGCATATCCGCCTGAATGTTATACCATTGCGTTGGCATTTCGTTCTCCTGTAAAAGTATTCTTTTAAAATTTTTCATGTTAAATTGGATTTTTTATTAAACAAAAAAGGCGTGCCGTAACCGACACGCCCTGAACAATTTCTTCTTATTGTTATACTAACTACTGGTTACGCCACAAGGGATTTGTTGCGTACCACCACCAGAAGTTAGCTATGTTATTCATGGTTTTCATTTCGTTTGTGGGGACAAACATATATAATTTTTCATTCGGATTACAAATCAACTAAATTTTATTTTGATGTGATAATTTCAATTTATTATTCTTTTTATTCCGTTTTTAAGTATTTTGGTTTTGATAATTCATTTTCAATCATAATATCTGTTTTTGCTTTGTGAAACTTTGAGTCTTCTTGGTGATTCTCTGTGTAATAGCTATTTCACAAAGATACACAAAGAAGACACCGAGATACTCAAAGAGATCAATCCTGCAAATCACACAAAAAGTCCTGTGGATAAAAAAATTTAGCCTGCAAATAGCAGAAAAAATTATTTGGCCAGTTTTGTGGAATAAATAATTGCTTCCAACTGACGTAACATATCGCGTTTGTCTTTTGCCGGGTAATAAACATAACCCATGATGGTGACAATGTGGTTTGTCCGGGGATCAACAAAAGTGACACTCAGGAAGGGGCCGCCCATAAAATCGCCTTCCACTTTCCATAGCCCCCTGACCTCAACAGCATAATCCGTTGCAAAATCTTTCACCACCCTCGCTTTGGGCGGAACAAATTCCTGGTCAATGGACATATAACTTCCCTCGGAAGCGCCCGGCACATACAATTTCTGAAAACGATTGGTACGGGCAATGATGCTGGCAAGCGAAAACTGGGCAGTGTCAATGTATGGGTCTTCAAAGATGAGCAATCCCTGGCTGAAAGTGTTGGTCTCTTTTCTGATCCACATAAAATTGGTGTCTGTTTTGGCCACATAGTAATCTTTCGGAATGACCATGTTGAGCTTAAAACTTTTCTGCACGGCTTGTGTCACCGGGTTGGGGCACGAAGGACGGTAAACCGAAAGAATCCTTTCACGTTCGGTAAGCCTGTATTTTTGAATGAAAGTTTCCGCATTATCCCTGAAGGTTTTTACAAACTCCATGGCGCTGGGCGCAGTAATGGTAATTACTTCCTGAGGCTTGGCCCAGTGATCCGTATAACTTTCTATCTTCGGCTTTTTGGCGCTTTTATCAATGTTTACGATCAGTATGTTCCGGTGTTTCTGGAACAGCTCGCTGAAACTCTTTTTCTGAATGTGGGCCAGTTTGAAAATCGGCTCGGGCTGGTTCAGGCCATATTGCTCCTGTGCCAGATATTGCCTGATGACCTTGCCAATGTTGTTTTCCCATTGCTGTTCATTCTGAACGACGACCAGTATCTCGGAAGTGGAACCCATCGAGCGTTCTTTTTTGTTTTTTTTGATACTCCCGGTACAGGAAGTCAAGAAAAAAATCATTGAAAATGAAATCCAGACTGTCAGGCTCCATTTTAAATATTTTCCGGTCATAATAAATAGGTGTTTTAGTAGAAACGAAAAAGGGAGCTAAAAATTATATTTATCCGACAACGGCGATTTTGATTTTCTGCCCCGGTTTGATGCGGTTTGAATTCCGCAGGTTATTCAGCCGTTTGATCTGTTCAACCGTTACGCCGTCATACTCCTTGGCGATGTCCCAGAGCGTATCTCCTTTGCGGACGACATGATAAAGGTATTT
>JAOZOO010000198.1 GCA_029933225.1 Bacteroidales bacterium
GTTGAGAAAATTGTTAATAATTTCTGCACAAAAAATTTGGATTACAACATAGAAGAGCAATTAGATATTAGGTAATTAGGTCAATTCACCTGTTATTAAACTCCGTCATCGTTTTTTCAAGCCCCAGTGTAACAAAGCTTTTGACGGCTTCCACGGCCAGTTCGATGCGGGGGATCATGATGTTGACCTCTTTGCTGGTCCACTGGCCGAGGACATAGTCCGTCTGGAAACCTTTGGCGAAATCATCGCCGATACCCACCCGCAGCCGGGCAAAATCAGTCGTGTTTAGATTGATAATAATATCGGTCATGCCGTTGTGTCCGCCATCTCCGCCTTTGGGTTTCAGCCGGATAGCTCCGAGGGGAAGTGCAATGTCGTCCACAATCACCAGCAAGCGTTCGAGGGGAATCTTTTCTTTGTCTAACCAGTACTTCACTGATCTGCCGCTGCGGTTCATGTATGTCGTGGGTTTGATAACCACCAGCGTCCGTCCTTTGTATTTCACCTTACTCACCGATGCCAGCCGCTCGACTTTAAAGCTGCCTTTCAGATCCTTAACAATCGCATCGGCAACAATAAAGCCCACGTTATGCCGCGTGTTTTCATACTCGGTACCGATATTTCCCAGACCTGCAATCAGGTATTTCAAGATTCCCTTTTTTAAAATTGACTATGAAAAAACAAAGGGATAAAGTTACTAAACAACTTCATCCCTTTGCTAAAAATGATAAAATGAATTTTATTCTTCTGAAGATTTTTCTCCTTCGGTTTTTTCGCCTCCTTCTTCAGCACCTTCACCTTCTTCCTCTTCTTCTTCAAGTTCGAGGTCGGCAATACCACGTGCCGTTTTCACGCCAACGATTACCGAATTGGGGTTCTCAAGGAACGTCAGCTTATCAACTGTCAATTGCTTAACCGCAATATTATCACCGATATTCAGATGAGACATGTCGATTTCAATGAAATCGGGCATATCTTCCGCAAGGCCTTTGACCAGGATTTTGCGGAGTTTTTTCACTAACCGTCCACCCGCAATTACACCGGGCACATTACCAACAAACCGAACCGGAAGCTTGACAGTGATTGGTTTACCCTGAATGATCTCCATAAAATCGGCATGCAAAACCTTGTCGGTTACCGGATGATACTGCACATCCTGAAGGATGGCCTTGTATTCCTTGCCATCAATGTTGAGATTGATCAAATAAACTTCAGGAGTAAAGATCAAGTGGTCAAAGTCACGTTTCTTCAATGTAAAGTGCACCTGCTCTTTACCGCCATACAACACACAGGGACTCACTCCTTCCCTGCGCTGTTTTTTAGCATCTTTTTTCCCTACGTGCGCCCGGAGCGCACCGCTCAATGATACTGTTTTCATGATTTAAATAATTAATTATTAAAATGTTATAATTTTGATAAGTCAAATAACGAACTAATGGATTTTCGGGTTTGTACACGTTTGATCACCTCGGCAAACAATTTGGCTGTTGACAAAACAGTGATTTTATCGCATTTTTCTTTCACCGGAATGGTATCTGTAACCATAACTTCCACAAAAGGTGCTTCCTGAATTCTTTTGTAAGCAGCACCGCTGAAAACGGGATGTGTACAAAAAGCACGTACCGAGTTGGCACCTTCTTCCATCAATACTTCGGCAGCCCGAGTGATGGTTCCTGCCGTGTCAATGATGTCATCCGCAAGGATCACATTTTTTCCCTTCACATCACCGATCAGCCTGATCTCACCCACTTCGTTGGGCTTTGTCCTGTGTTTGTAACAGATAACAAATTCCGTGTTCAGTGCTTTGGCATAACTTGCCGCACGTCTTGTGCCGCCGGTGTCGGGAGAAGCCATGATCATATCAGGCAGATCCATTTTTCTCAAATAGGGAATGAAAATATTCGACGCATAAAGATGGTCAACCGGCACATTGAAAAATCCCTGGATCTGGTCGGCATGCAGGTCAATGGTGATTAGTCGGTCAATACCCACTGCCATCAGCAAATCCGCATTCATTTTCGAAGCAATGGAAACCCGCGGTTTGTCTTTACGGTCTTGCCTGCCGTAACCAAAATAAGGGATGACGGCGATGATCTTTCTGGCCGATGCTCTTTTGGCCGCATCCACCATCATCAACAACTCGAAAAAATTATCGGAAGGAGGAAAGGTGGATTGCACAATAAAAACGTCACGTCCCCTCACATTTTCTTCAAATGAGGGCTGGAATTCGCCATCCGAAAACTCCGTTACAACCGTATTCCCAAAAGGAACGCCATAATTTTTGGCAATTTCTTCGGCAAGATACCGGCTGGCCCTGCCCGAAAAAATACTAACGTTTGACTTTTTTGATGGCATCTGACTGTTTTATTGTTGATAAAAAGCGCTGCAAAAGTATTAATTAATTCCTTGTTACAAAATAGGGTAAAAAGAATTTTGCAGGAATGTTTAGTTTTGTGACTATGCAGAAAGAAAATGTCTTTTCCCTTTCATCTTTAATCCGGAAGTCTGGAATTTTTCTTTTCCCAATGTATATAATTTTATTCTTTTTTTTGACTTCATGTGAGAAAAAGCAGAAAGAGGCTTTTTTTGAGAAAGACATTCTCTGGTATGACCATCCCGCAAAGAAATGGGAAGAAGCGCTCCCCCTGGGAAACGGACGGCTGGGGATCATGGTCTTCGGAAAAACTTCAAATGAACGGATCCAGTTGAACGATGATTCCATGTGGCCGGGTGATGACGGGTGGGACGAGCCGGAAGGAAATGAAAAAGACCTGGAACAAATCAGGGAATTGCTTTTTCAGGGAAAAAATGCCGAAGCCGACAAGTTACTGGTGGAAAAATTTTCCTGTAAAAAGATCGTACGATCCCATCAGACGATAGGTGATTTGTATATTGATTTTCAACACGACAGCATCTCGGATTACCGGCTGGAGTTGGATATCGGCCGTGCTGTGGTGACTGTTATTTATCGTTCCGGCGGGGCGCTTGTCACCGAAGAGGCTTTTGTCTCCCACCCGGCAAGGGCCGTCATTATCCGGTTTGCTTCGGAAGCCAAAAACGGTCTGAATGGTAAAATACGGCTTACCCGTCCGGAAGATGACGGTTTCCCGACAGCTACTACCACAACCGAAGGGAGTAACCTGCTTGTTATGCGCGGAGAGGTAACCCAGCGGGATGCAGTTTTTAATTCCGAATCTGCCCCCATCCTTCACGGAGTGAAATTTGAAACCCTGCTGCGAGTTAAAAATCAGGGCGGAGAAGTGTTTACCGAAGAGGATTATCTGGTATTAAAAAATGTGAAAGAAGCCATTTTTTACCTTGTCAGCAACACCTCTTATTATTTTGATGATTATCCTGCCGAAAACAGGAAAAATATGGAAGCCGTTGAGAAAAAAGATTTTGAAATATTAAAACGGGAGCATATTGCCGACTACAGGAAATATTATTCAAGAGTAGTATTCTGGCTGGGAGGTCCCAATCCGGACACTCTCCCAACAGATGAGAGGATTCAAAGAGTTAAGGATGGCGCCCTTGATACCGGACTGGAAACACTTCTTTTCCAATTCGGACGATATTTGTTGATCAGCAGTTCACGGCCCGGAACCAATCCCGCAAACCTGCAAGGGTTATGGAATCCGTACATCAAAGCCCCCTGGAATGCCGATTATCATTTGAATATCAATCTCCAGATGAATTACTGGCCGGCAGATGTAACGAACCTTGGCGAACTTAATGAACCCCTGTTTGATTATATCGACAAACTCATTGAAAACGGCAAACAGACCGCGCAAAAGAATTTCGGATGCCGGGGGGCTTTCATTCCCCATGCTTCGGATTTGTGGGTACCCACCTGGCTTCGGGCTCCTACGGCTTACTGGGGCGCTTCATTCGGCGCAGGCGGCTGGCTGGTACGTCATTACTGGGATCATTTTTTATTCACCGGCGATACTGTATTTTTAAGGGAAAGGGCATTCCCGGCCATTTATGAAGTTGCCCAGTTTTACAGTGACTGGCTTATTGAAGATCCACGCGACGGCACATTGATTTCTGCGCCTTCCACATCTCCCGAAAACCGTTTCATAGGCCCGGAAGGCAAACCGGTGGCTGCCTGCCTGGGCAGCGCCATGGATCAGCAGGTGATTGCCGAAGTGTTTG
>JAOZOO010000353.1 GCA_029933225.1 Bacteroidales bacterium
GTCTCCGGACTGAGCAATGAGGTCTGAATGTTTTTCCTGCGTTTTGGTTTGAGGTATGGGGCATCACCCGGTAGTTCGCGGTGAGTAAAACTCCTGATCTTTGCTTCATTATATTCCATAAGCCTCATCATGGGGGCCAAGCAGAACAAATTTGATGGTTTGATCGGGTGTTTGCCGGCAATCGGAGCACGCCACGACAGCATCATCCCCTTTCTTTCGGCATGTTTCACAATACAAGTAGATAATAATGAAACTGCGCTTGACCGGGCATGAATAAACCCCCTGCCAATTTCCCTTCAATGGTTCGCCAAAGGCCACCGGGTTTTCAATGATCATGTCTACTTTTTTCTTGACCAGTTTTTTTATCGAGGCGTGCTTTTTAACGGACTTCAGAAAGGCGGTTTCAAACTTGACGTTCATCAATCCCCGAAGACCTCATCGTAAGAGTGCCATTGCGCCGTTCCATCTCGCAGTTTGGCCTGTGCTTCTTTCATGGCCTGCTGAAAGGCCGGATGAGCGAGGATTTTTTCCACCTGCTCACCCTCGACGCGGCGTTTGAGGGCTAACAGATATTGTGTCACCATATCCGCAACCGACGTGCGGTTTTCCGCGGCGAAAACTTTGGCAAACTCGGCAAGGTCTTTATCGAGACTTATATTGAGGCGGGTCTTGGGCATCAAAAGCCTCCTTTCCAGTTTTGTTCCTATTATACGCATATTAGGAACATATGTCAAAGGACTTTAAAATCTCGGGTCATGGCCACCGGGTGCGGACGGCTATTGGGGTCGCGTCCCCGGTTGAATCCCTTTATGGGGCGCCCTTTCGGGCAATTCAACGGGGTAAAGTTGAAGTTATCAATTTTCCCACAGGTTGGAAGTTTTAGGTTCGCGGTTCAACGGTTCGGGGTTGGGGTTTTTTCGTAAATTGTGAAACGTTAAGCACACGATTCACGTTTTGCACATCACCAGCCCCTGCTTCCAGCTTCTACCTTCAGCCTTCTATTATTTGTTGTATGCATCCAGAAATTCTTCTCAGCTAAAGTCTCGCATTGGGTGCAGATG
>JAOZOO010000354.1 GCA_029933225.1 Bacteroidales bacterium
GCCTCCACTTTCTTGTGAAGGCTTACCCGTGATTCGTCGGAGGCTCGAACTCCGGACCCTCTGCTTAAAAGGCAGATGCTCTACCTGCTGAGCTAACGAATCATTGTTTTGGGAGTGCAAAAGTACTATTTTTTTTAAATAAACAAATCCAATTGAAAAAAATTATTCATCCAGTTCGCCTTTCCCCCGTCGGATGATTTCAGGCTCCCCCGAAGTACAATCCACCACCGTAGAAGGCTCGTTATCTCCGTATCCACCGTCAATTACGATGTCAACCAGGTCCTTATATTTTTCATAAATAAGTTCCGGGTCTGTCGTATATTCAATCACTTCATCGTCATCCCGTATAGAAGTGGTCAGCAGGGGATGCCCCAGTTCTTCCACAATGGAAAATATGATATGGTTATCCGGCATCCGGATGCCAATTGTTTTTTTCCGGCTCTGGAAGATCTTTGGCACTTTATTATTGGCATTCAGAATAAAGGTGAACGGTCCGGGCAGGTTCCGTCTGATCAGCCGGAACACCGGATTTTCCAGCGGTTTGGTAAATTCCGACAACATACTCAGACTGTTAACGATGATTGAAAAGCTGGTTTTTTCCTTTTTCCCTCCCTTTATCTGTATAATTCTGTCAAATGCCTTTGACTGGTAAAGGCTGCAACCCATGCCATAGATCGTATCGGTAGGGAAGATCACCACACCACCTGCTTCCAGGGTTTCGATAACAACTTTTATATGCCGTGGTGCAGGGTTATCAGGATGTATTTTTAACAACATGATCAAAATTATTTAATTTAAAACGAAAATGCTCATAGATTCTTCGTTTTGACAAAATTACTTTAAAAATACACATTCCGGTTTACTTAATACAGAAATAAATTCAGTAACGTGCTACTCCAATTAGTACTGACTTCACTAAGCTTCGGGATTAATTCGACCAGCGGTTTTCACTTCGCTGCGCTTTCTTTTCAAAATAGGCGTAAGGGTTCAGGAGATCCCTCGCTGCGCTTCGGGATTAATTCGACCAGCGGTTTTCACTTCGCTGCGCTTTCTTTTCAAAA
>JAOZOO010000076.1:0-3757 GCA_029933225.1 Bacteroidales bacterium
TCCCGCCTCGGGTACAAAAAAAGCGCTTGAAAGCGCTTTTTTTGTTGCTCCCTTATAACCCCTATTTCCCCTATACCCAAATCTACTCAACCTCACATCCAAAATCCTCACCCTCCCAGCATCTTCTTGATCTCATTCAGTTTCATCAGGGCTTCAACAGGTGTCAGCGTGTCAATGTTGGTATTCAGAATATCGTTTTTAATCTGATGAAGCAGTGGGTCGTCAAGCTGGATAAAGCTCAACTGGAACTCATCGGATTTTACTTTTTCTTTTACCGCCTTGTTCAGTTCGTCTCCCGAGTGGCTTTCTTCAAGGATTTTCAGCATTTTCTTTGCCCGTTCCACAACCTTTCGCGGCATGCCGGCCATTTCGGCTACATGGATGCCGAAGCTATGCTCACTGCCTCCTTTTTTAAGTTTGCGCATGAAAATCACCTTGTTGCCCACCTCTTTCACGGAAATATGATAATTCTTTATCCGGTTCTTGGTAGTCGCCATTTCATTCAGCTCGTGGTAGTGGGTGGCAAACAGAACCTTGGCCCGGTAAGCAGGATGATCGTGCAGGTATTCTGCAATGGACCAGGCAATGGAGATACCGTCGTAGGTGCTTGTACCCCTCCCGATTTCGTCCAGAAGGATTAAACTGCGGTTGGAAATATTGTTCAGGATGCTGGCCGTTTCGTTCATTTCCACCATAAAAGTTGATTCGCCCGATGCCAGGTTGTCGGAAGCGCCAACACGTGTAAATACTTTGTCCACAAGACCGATTTTTGCTGCTTCGGCTGGAACGAAACAGCCCATCTGTGCCATCAGGACGATCAGGGCCGTCTGCCGCAGGAGTGCTGATTTTCCCGACATGTTAGGACCGGTCAGGATGATGATTTGCTGTTTTTCATTGTCAAGATACACATCATTGGCGATGTAGGCTTCTCCCGGCGGCAGGTTCAGTTCAATGACCGGATGCCTTCCGTTTTTAACATCAATGGAATAATCATTTGTGATTTCCGGTTTTGTGTATCCGTTTTCTTTTGAAATACGGGCAAAAGAAGCCAGAGCATCAAGCCGGGCAAGCAAAGCAGCATCCAATTGGATGGGTTTGACAAATCCCGCTGCATGATGAACTATTTCGGCAAAAAGTTTTTGTTCGAGGGCCAGAATTTTTTCTTCAGCGCCCAGTATTTTCTGCTCGTACTCTTTCAGTTCCTCCGTGATGTACCGCTCCGATCCGGTGAGCGTTTGTTTCCGGTGCCATTCAGGCGGCACTTTGTCTTTGTGCGTATTGGTTACTTCCAGGTAATACCCGAAAACATTATTGTATCCTATTTTTAAAGAGGTTATACCTGTCTTTTCAATTTCCCTGTCGCGGATGGAAACCAGGAAATCTTTTCCTGAATAGGCAATCCTGCGCAGTTCATCAAGGTCTTCGGAAACCCCGTCGGCAATGACTTTTCCTTTAGCGACATTTAGCGGGGCTTCAGGGTTAAGCTCTTTTTTGAGTTTGTCAGCCAGTGCCAGGCAGGGATTGAACTGTTCCGCCAGTTGTTGTAAATCTTTCTGGGCAGAGGAAGCGCAGACGGTTTTTATTTTTTCAATTCCCCGAAGCGCCTTTTCCAGTTGCAGCAGTTCACGGGGATTGACACGATGGGCAACCACTTTTGAGATCAGCCGTTCCACATCGCCTATGGTTTTCAGCGTTTCATGAATCTGGTTCTCCGTTTCTGCATTGTTAATCAGGTATTCAACGATTTCTAACCGTTCTTCGATGGCCAGTTTATCAATCAATGGCAATGTAACCCATTTGCGCATCAGGCGGGCGCCCATCGGCGAATCGGTTTTGTCAATCACATCGATCAGCGTTTTTCCGCCGGGACTGATGGGAACAATCAACTCAAGATTTCGAATGGTAAACCGGTCGAGCCATACATATTTGCCTTCGTCAATGCGGCTTAACCGGGAAATATGATCCAACTTATCGTGGTGGGTTTCGTAAAGATAATGAATGGCCGCCCCGGCAGCAATGACCCCATTTTCCATTTCTTCAACACCAAATCCTTTTAATGAAGCTGTGTTGAAATGGTTGATCAGCGTTTCATAGGCAAAATCGATGGAAAAAACCCAGTCATCAAAAACAGAAATGTAAAATTTATCGCCAAAATGTTTGATAAAATCACCTCTCATCTTTCGCTGAATGATCACCTCACTGGGAACAAAAGTCTGCAAAATCTTATCAATGTATTCTTCATTTCCTTCGGTCAGGTAAAATTCTCCCGTTGAAATATCAAGCAGAGAAATCCCACTGATACCCGAGGTAAGGTGGACGGCAGCAAGAAAGTTATTTTCTTTTTGCTCGAGCACATTGTCATTCATCGAAACACCGGGAGTAACCAGTTCGGTTACACCTCTTTTGACAATCTTTTTGGCCAGCTTGGGGTCTTCAAGCTGATCGCAAATGGCTACCCGGTGACCTGCCCTGACAAGTTTGGGCAGATAGGTATCAAGAGAATGATGCGGAAAACCGGCCAGATTAATGTAAGAAGCAGCACCATTCCGTCGTTTGGTAAGTACAATTCCCAGAATGCCGGCCGCTTTCGTTGCATCTTCTCCAAAAGTTTCATAAAAATCGCCCACCCTGAACAGCAACAAAGCATCAGGATATTTGGCTTTGATGGCATTGTATTGTTTCATCAAAGGAGTTTCGGCGTATTTTTCTTTTTGGCTCAACCTATCTCATTACTTTGGTGCAAAAGTAACAAACAGTTGTATTGTTTTTATCATCTTTTTACTTTTGCCTGAAAACAGAATCTTGAGGAAGTTAAAAAACAGTGAACTGAACCGTCTGGATGTGGAAGGTTATAAAAAAGCCGAAAAAAATCCGGTGATCGTTGTTTTGGATAATATTCGCAGCCAGAATAACATCGGATCGGTATTCCGGACGGCAGATGCATTCAGGATACAGGGTGTTTATCTATGCGGGATCACTGCCCGTCCGCCGCATCGTGAAATTCAGAAAACAGCACTTGGCGCCACTGAAACGGTGGACTGGAAATATTTCAGTAATACCACGGAAGCGATCAAAGAGCTTAAAAAAGACGGTTATTTGATCCTCGTCCTCGAGCAGACCGATAATAGCATTAACCTGAAAGATTTGACTGCTTCGAACAAGGATAAACTGGCAATTATTCTCGGTAATGAAGTGAAAGGTGTAGGTGATGAAGCAGTTCAACTGGCGGATAAATGCGTGGAAATACCCCAGTTCGGCACAAAACATTCTTTTAATGTTGCGGTAAGCTGCGGAATCGTTCTGTGGGACTTGTTATTGAAAATGAACAGGATATAAAAATGATCATGCCCGGATGTACCCTTTCGTTTTATTTGTTTTCAAGGTGTTGAAATCCTGAAGAATTCTACTTATGTTTGCAAAATTAACATGCTATCGTTCATTACGATAAAAAAAATGTTGCTTGATCTTAAATTTTTAATACATTTGTTTGAATAAAAAGTTGTTTTATAAAACTAAAAACCATGAAAAAAGTTTACTCAATCTTAACACGGGTCTTAGTCGCAAGTCTCGTGATCGTTATGCCGTTGGCCACCATAGCACAAGGTGATACAACGACAAAAGAAGAAAAAGCCAAAAAAGAGAAAAAACAGGTCATTCCTTTTTCACCTTACTGGTATATTCAGGGTGAAATCGGCCCCAGTTTTTCTCATGCCGATGTCTCAAGATACAATTTTGCTCCCGATTTTCAACACATGAA
>JAOZOO010000076.1:3857-15228 GCA_029933225.1 Bacteroidales bacterium
TGGATGGATACAGATGTGGCCGATGGTATCGTTCACGGAGAAATGCAGGTTTACAACGATGTTTATTCACATTTCAATGTGGGAGTCCGCATCAAGTTCGGCGCCGACAAGATCAAGAAAATGTCTGAAAGTTTCGACGAAGTTCAGCTTAACGTAACCCCATCCCCATTAGAAGAAAAAGGCGATTCGGTTGAAGTTACCATAAAAGGCACTTTCCCGCCAAAATATTTCGACAAAAATGCCGTGATGTGCTTCACTCCTGTTTTAACTTATGACGGTGGTGAAGTTGAGTTCGAGACCATGAACTTCAAAGGCGAAAATGTAGAAGGCGATGGCGTATTGATCAGTTATGACAACGGAGGATCATTTACCTATACTTCCAAAGTGCCTTACGATCCGGCAATGGATATTTCCGAACTGAGTGTGGCACCTGTATTTTACAAATATAACGGAACGGTTTACGAAACCTGTGCCCAGGCTACCGAGGCAGGTAAATATTATACTGCCGAATCCAGAAAACTGGATGACGGAGTTATTCACACAGCCAAATATATACGTCACAATGAGCTTGTAAACTTTGCTCCCGATCATTATGAAAAGGAAACCATTGTCACAAAAGAAGCCGATATTTTCTTTAAAGTTAATATGGCGAACCTTAATCTCAATCTTCCTTTGAACAAGGATAATGACAATATTGGTGCGCGTGATGTATTACTGGATGATATTGCCAAAGGATGGGCAGTAAAAGACATTACCATCAACGGCTGGGCTTCACCTGAAGGAGAAGAAACCTTTAACCAGAATCTGTCGCAGAAAAGGGCTCATACTGCTGCCAAATACATGGAAAAGAAAGTTAAAAAAGCAGCCAAAAAGAATGACAATATAGCTCTTGATCTATGGGAAGGCATCGAGGTCAATGAAATTGCCAACGGTCCTGACTGGAACGGTTTCATGAAAGCTGTTGAAGGTTCCAGTATCCAGGATAAGAGTGCGATCATCAATGTGATCAATGCCGCAGGCACAGCAGCAAAGAAAGAGGAAGAGATCAGAAACATGATCCTGATCTATCCTGAACTGGAACGCAGCATCCTGCCTCCGTTGCGTCGTGCCATCATTGATGTGAATACTTATGAACCCAAAAGGACAGATGAAGAAATGGCTAACCTTGCCACCACCAATCCCGGAGTGCTCTCGATTGAAGAACTGTTCTATGTGGGTACTTTAACCGATGACAACGGTACCAAACGAAAGATTTATGCCAGCGTCATTGAGTTTTTCCCGAAATGTTACAGAGGATACGTGAATGCGGCTTCCGTTGAGCTTGAAGACGGTAATTTGCAGGAAGCCAAAGATCTTCTTGACAAAGCAGCAGAGATCAATAATGAAGGTTATGAGGTCTGGAATAACTATGGTGTATATTATGCTTTATCAGGTGATTTCGCAAAAGCAAAGGAAAGCTTTATGAAAGCAAAAGACCTGGGCGGAGATGTTAATTACAACATGGGGCTTGTCAACATTTATTATGGTAACTATGCAGAAGCTGTGGCTAACCTGAGCGGTTACACATGTGACTTCAACCTGGGTCTGGCTCAACTGTTGAATGGTGACTATAATGGCGCCGAAAAGACCTTCCAGTGTGTTGACCCACAGGATGCAGAAACCAATTATCTGCTTGCCATTACGGCTGCAAGAATGGATAATAAAGAGAAAACGCTGGATTATCTAAGCAAAGCATTTAAATTAGAACCAGGCGTAGTTGAGAAAGCAAAATATGACAGGGAATTCATTAAATATGCTAGTGATCCCGGATTCAAGGCGTTAGTAGGTTTATCAGAATAAAAACAGCTTTTTTCATGGAAAATCCCGTCCGCAAGGACGGGATTTTTTTTATTATATTTTTGAAATATTTTTCGGGAAGATTTGATGACCTTAAAACGTAATCCGGTGGATGCCCGGCGTGTAATCTTTTTTTAATACTTCAATGATCCGTTTGTAATCAGACTCATATTTTACGAAATCCAGTTTATTGGTGTCGAGGATAAGAATTTTCAGATTGTGTTGATGCCTGATGAAGTCAAAATAGCCGCTCTGTATTTTATCGAGATATTCATCGGTTATTTCCTGTTCGTAAGGCCGCCCGCGCATGCGTATATTACTTTGTAATTTCGTGACTTCAAGATGAAGGTAAACCAAAAGGTCGGGTTTGGGTAACTGATTGTAGATAATATTGAAAAACCGGGTGTACAATGTATATTCATCATCAGCGAGGGTTTTCTTCGCAAAGATGAGTGATTTGATGATAAAATAATCGGAAACGGTAAACGATTTGAAAAGATCGCCTGACCCGAGTTCATCTTTCAGTTGCTGGAACCTGGCCGCAAGAAAGGACATTTCCAGCGGAAAGGCATACTTATCGGGTTCTTTATAAAACTTCGGCAGAAACGGGTTGTCCTCGAACTGTTCCAGTATCAGTTTGGCATTGAAATCATGGGCAATACGGGTGGCCAGGGTTGTTTTCCCTGCCCCGATATTTCCTTCGATGGCGATAAAATTGTATTTCAGCATTTCTCCCGATATTTCCAGACTTCCAGGTCATCATTTAACATATTTAGTAGCTCCCGGTTGGTTTTTTTTAAAACAGGGTGTTTAAAATCAGGTGCAATTTCAATGAGGGGTAAAAGAGTAAACCGGCGCAGATGCATTCGCGGATGAGGGACCTCAAGTGCCTTATCCTGTATTACATCATTACCAAAATAAAGTATATCAATATCTATTGTCCTTGATGAATAATTTTTGTTGTGTCGTCTTCGCCCAAGATTTTTTTCAATCTCCAGCAGCCTGTTAAGCATTTCTTCGGCTGACAGGACTGTTTCCACTTCAATGATACGGTTCAGGAAGTTGTGTTCCGTTTGAAAACCCCACGGTTCCGACTCATAGATCGCAGACCGTTGTAAAATAACACCTGTTTGCTCTTCGATCATTTTTTCCGCTTCCAGCAAAAAGTCCATCCGGGGCTCAATGTTGCTGCCGGTTAAAAGGAATACGTTGGTTGGAGCATGCATATTTCAGGTTTGTCCGGCAAAATTAATGAAAAGACTTTTTGAAATCTCTTTACACTTTCCCATTTATTTATTAATATTGTATGTATTATTCATTCTCAAAACTTTAGTCCCATGAAAGAATTCATCAAATTCATGTTTGCCTCATTTTTAGGCACTTTACTCACGATTATTATTCTCATGATCATCCTTTTCGGAATGATTGCCGGTATTGCCTCACTGGCAGAAAAAGAAGAAGTCAAATTAAAAGCCAACACCGTACTGCAAATCAACTGGAAAACGCCCATTTACGACAGGGCCTCCGACAATCCTTTTGAACAGTTTGATTTTGCAACCATGCAACCCAACCGTCCGCTGGGATTGAATGTTATTCTTAAGAATATTGAGAAAGCAGGTAATGACCCGAATGTTGACGGAATTTTTCTCAATATGGAAGAGGTGCAGGCTGGTGTCGGAACACTCGATGAGATCAGGAACAAACTAATGGAATTCAAAAAAACGGGGAAGTTTATCGTCAGCTATGCCAACGGATATGACCAGAAAGCGTATTATCTGGCCAGCCTGGCTGATGAAATTTATCTGAATCCTGACGGGTTCATGCTGTTCAAAGGATTAAATGCGCAGCTTGTTTTCCTGAAGCGGATGCTTGATAAGCTGGACATTGATATTCAGGTGGTGCGCGGCCCCGACAACAAATACAAAAGCGCAGTTGAACCGCTGATCTATGAAAAAATGAGCGATGCCAATCGTGAACAAATGGAAGCGCTGCTGAATTCAATATGGGGAAAAATGATCCTTGATATTTCAAAAAGCCGGGGTATCAGTATCGAAGACCTCAACAAAACGGCTGACAATCTCGATCTGGTTTCAGCCGATAAAGCTGTTGAATTGAAATTCATTGACGGGCTGATGTATGAGGATGAAATACTGGATAAACTGAAAGAGAAAACCGGAATAACAGGCGATTCCAAATTACGAAGCGTCACGTTTGGGAAATATGCAGGTGTAAAAAGCAAAAAAGCAATAAAAAGTACAAAAAACAGAATCGCTGTTGTCTATGCCCAGGGGGATATTGTACAGGGGAAATCAAAGCCCAATTCCATTGGCTCTGAAACGATGGCCAAAGCATTGCGTAAAGCACGTCTCGATGATAAAGTAAAAGCGATCGTTTTCAGGGTGAACTCCCCGGGTGGCGATGCACTGGCTTCGGAAATCATCCGCCGCGAGGTTGTACTGGCAAAAAAAGAAAAACCGGTCATCATTTCCATGGGCGATGTAGCTGCATCGGGCGGATACTGGATATCGGTAAGCGCCGATTACATTTTTGCGGAACCCACAACCATCACCGGTTCAATCGGCGTGTTTGGTATTATCCCCAATTTCAAAGGATTATTTAATGATAAACTGGGTATTACGTTCGACAACGTGAAGACCAATAAGAACGCGGACTTCATTGATGTGATGAAACCGTTGAGCGAATATCAGTACAAAAAAATAGATGAAGAGATCACCAAAATCTACAACAAGTTTGTCAATCTTGTGGCTACTTCCCGTAACCTCGGGGCCGAATATGTGGACGGCATCGCACGCGGACGTGTCTGGTCGGGTACTGACGCCAGGAAACTGGGACTTGTTGACCAGATGGGCGGCCTGGAAGATGCCATTGCCTACGCTGCCGAAAAAGCGGAACTCGGCGAGAATTACAGAATACGTGAATATCCTGTGCGTAAACCGTTTTATCAGCAATTGATTGAAGAACTCAAGAGCGATGCTAAAACCCGTATCATCGAAAATGAACTGGGCGATTACAAAACTTATTACGACCAGATACAGGCACTTAAACGCATGGAAGGTATCCAGGCCCGGTTGCCGTTTATTTATAAAATTGACTGATGATTCAACCAAAAGGGATTATCCCGAAACAATATCGTAGCAACTGACATTGTCGGACAAACGGTAATACTGCTTACAAACTCAATATTGTTTAATCTTATAAATTCGTTTGAACTGTTTTTATATAGTCAGTGACGTTAACCATTCATAAGTTAAAAAACATTAACTGGTTTTGATTTAAAAAGAATCTGTACAGCATGCATCTGGTTGGTTAACAGCAAATACGGCCCGGTAAATCCGCAGCTTGTAATCCGGTTGAAATGATGATTACATTTTTTGCATCATTATAAACGGTATCTTCGCCGGCGATATTATATTTAATCCTTCAAGAGGCTGTTCTGGCTTTATTCTTTCCCGGGCGTCCGTTCGTCAGAATGCACTTCAGAACTCACGTAAAAGCCGAACACAGAGGCATATCCGGGCAGGATGAATACGCTGATGGCATGGTTGAACACGATATGCATGTCGGCGGATTGCTGGATTTGCTTGATGAGTTAGACATTGCGGAAAACACCATCGTCCAGTACGGAACCGATAACGGGCCGCACAAAAACACCTGGCCCGATGCGGGTGTCAACCCGTTCAGGGGAGAAAAGAACTCCAACTGGGAAGGTGGCTGGCGAACACCTGCCATGGTACGCTGGCCGAATCATATTGAGGCGGGCTCGGTTTCCAATGAGATTTTTTCGGGGATGGACTGGATGCCTACTTTCCTGGCTGCCGCAGGACAACCCGACATCAAAGACAAGCTGCTGGACGGCTATACTGTAAATGGCAAAACCTTCAAAATACATCTGGATGGTTACAACATGTTGCTTTATCTTACGGGAGAGGAACAGGAAGGAAGAAGACGCGAAATATTTTATTTTTCAGACGATGGAGACCTTACAGCATTACGGTATGATGACTGGAAACTGATCTTTATGGAACAGCGGGCTCCCGGAACGCTGCTCGTCTGGTCAAACCCTTTTACACCTTTAAGGTTACCTTTGATATTTAATTTGAGAAGAGACCCTTATGAATTTGCCCAGATAACTTCAAATACTTATTATGACTGGGTGCCGGATCATGCGTTTTTACTGGTTCCGGCACAGGATATTGTCGGAAAATTCATAATGTCTTTCAATGAGTATCCTCCGCGAATGAAAGCGGCAAGCTTCAGTCTGGAAAAAGTGATGGAACAGTTGTCGTTCCCTGGTGAACGATAAAAGAAAATAATTCTTGGTATCAAATTGTTTTCCTGAAAAAATTAAAGATGGCTTCTGCCTTGTTTTTACCAATGCCCTCGATCTGTTCCAATGATTTTACATCAGCCAGAACAATTCGTTCGATGGTTTTAAAATGATGCAGCAGCCGGTATGCCAGCGCCGGGCCTACGCCGGGAAGTCCCTGGAGGATGTAATGTTGCTGCCGTTGTAGTTTTTTGGGTTTGATGCCTTTGCGGCGAATAAAAACCGGCGGATTTTCTTGTTTTAATGCGGCCATCATGAGCAACCGGGCTGTGTCTTCCGGGCCGGAGGAACGGATGACCGGTATCTGCCACGAGATGCTGACCGACAGCAATGCGCCTTTGACGGCTTCGGTGCTAATGTCGTGCAGAGTTCTGTATGGATTTCCTTCGACAATGATCAGCGGAACAGCACCTGTTCTTTTCAGTTTGGCACATTGGCCGAACAGTTGTCCGTTGATGATGGACTGTACAAAATCTTCTTTGGTTTTCCTTTCGATAACAATTTCGTCATGGATCATGTAATCGCCTGCCACCAGTTGCTGCATCACAACGTGCACCCCGCTGGCTTCTAACAGGTCGGGGATGCCCGAGTTCAGTTCGCGGTTGTCGGCGATGATGATAATTTCCACGGGATTGAATTTCCTGTTTTCCGGTCAAGAAGCGGAAGACAAATCAACCGGATTGGTTATAAAAATCCTTCTTCAACACATTGTAATTGTGCCAGATAAGAAGCTTTTCTCATTTTACTCAATGTACTGCGTAAATTTACTCAATATAATGAGAAAAACATCCAAAATTTCTGATATTCCCACAAAATGAATATTTTAGCCGTCCTCTAAAACAGTATTCCATGGATATCTATCATTACATTCAGGCGGCTGTTACCATGACGGCGGTGATCAATCCCATGATTGCCGGTGTGATGCTCCTGCAGATGGAAGCAGGAAAAAGTAACAGGGAAAAAATTATCCTGACACTTAAAACGACAGCATTAACCACAGTTATTCTTCTGATATCTGCAATCCTGGGCCAGATGATACTCAAATTTTTTGGTATTTCACTGGAAGTGTTCCGGATTGTGGGCGGATTGATCATTGCCTATATCGGATTTAAAATGTTGTCGGGTAATATGTTGCAGAGTGAAGTTGTGAAAGAATCAAACAGCTTGAACGACCTGGTCATGTTCATGACCAGCCCGGGCAGCATCGCGGCAGCCATCACACTTTCGGCTGTTCATTCACCCAATCATTTTCCGTTGACATCTGTTGTAGCTGTGCTTTTTGCCATGCTTTTCACGCTTGTGGAGATCATTGTTATGATCAGAATGTCGAAAAGTATTGATATGAAACGACAACGGCTAACCACACAGTTTATGGGTGTAATCATCATCGCCATGGGATTGCAGTTTGCACTTGAGGGCTATAAGCAATTTATGGCATTGTAGCAAGAAAATAATCATGAACACAGAGGCCGGATGCCCCTGTCATTTTATATGTGTCAGAATTTGTCAGCCAGCGCTTTCAATATTTTCAGTTGCTCGTCGGTCAGGCCCTGCGGATCGTAACCTGCGCTGCGGACAAGAAAAAAGATCTTTGCTGATTTGGCAAGGATATCGATGAGGTCGAATGCTTCAAGGGGGCCGGGTGCAATGGCAAATACTCCATGCTTTTCCCACAGGGCCACTTTGTGATTTTCCAGTGCTTTCAGTGTTTCATCGGCAATGTCCTGCGATCCGGGTGTGGAGTAGGGCACAAAACCAACGCCGTCGGGGACAAAAATGGCGGTTTCGGGATGCATTGTCCAAAACAGCCGGTTCAGTTTTTTTTCGTTGCAATATTCTTTGATCTGTGTCAGGGCGATCAACTCGGTTACATGGGTGTGCAACACGGTTTTTTCATTTCCTCCGTTTTGTGCAATCATTTGGTGAATACCAAGATGGGTCGGCAGTTCGGAAGTGGGGGAGGTGCCGGTTGGATTATCTTTCCCTGCCAAAGCCATCCAATAACCGTTTCCTTTTTCATTCAGCCGGATAAGCAGTACGTTACGTTTTGGTTTTCGGGCCAGGTCACGCATGTGGCTGCCGGTGATGCTGATGAGAAAAACTTTGCCTGATAAATCAGGGTATTCAGTTTCGAGTTTAAAAAAAGGATGATCTTCTGTGAACAGGTTTTTTTCATCCGCCAACCCGGTGATGTTCACCGAAATGTTCCCGGCATTGCGTTCTGCCCAGCCCCGCTGCCACAGAAAGCCCGCCACTTCTGCCATTTCTTTGAGGAGTTTCCTGACGGCTCTATTTTGAATTTTAATGACTTTCATCGTGTTTATGCGTTTGGCGCAATCAAAAGTAAAAATAATTAGACAGAATGGTTACGTGCAATATAAGGTATGCCGGTAATATACTTTCCCCTTCCGAAAAAATTGTATTTTTAGCTCCCTGTTCTCTATTCCATCGGGTGATAAGCAAAATATTTTTTAATAAGAAAAATCATGGAAAACAAAATTCTTGGCATTGACGTGGGAGGTTCAGGTATCAAAGGCTCTGTTGTGGATGTGACAACCGGAGAACTGCTGTATGAAAGGCACCGCATCGAAACTCCGCAGCCCGCTACGGCAGAGAATATTGCTGAAACGATCAAAAAAATTGCGGAACATTTTGATTACAAAGGCAAAATCGGCTGCGGCTTTCCGGCGGTGATTAAAAACGGCGTTATCATGACGGCTACCAATATTGACAAATGCAATATCGGTGTGAATGCCAATGCAATGTTTTCAGAGATCACCGGCAACGAGGTTACGGTCATTAATGATGCCGATGCTGCAGGAATAGCCGAGGTAAGTTTCGGGGAAGGGAAAAATTTCCGGGGTGTGATTCTGGTGCTGACCATCGGTACGGGGATTGGCTCCGCGCTGTTTGTTGATGGAAAGCTTGTACCCAATACTGAATTGGGTCATGTTTTCATAAAAAAAGGAATAATTGCCGAGAAATTTACTTCCGATGCGGTCAGAAAAAGGAAAGGGTTAAATTGGCATCAGTGGGGCAAAAGGTTTAACAAGTACCTTAATTATCTCGATTTGCTTATCAATCCTTCAATGATCATTATTGGCGGCGGAACAAGCAAGAAAATCGAAAAATTTGCAGACACAATAACGCTGGAAACACCCTTGAAACCTGCAAAATTCCTGAACGATGCGGGTTTGATAGGTGCCGCAGTCAGTGCCGTTAAAGATAAATTTGGAAAAGTGTACTAAATTTCGTACTTTCCCACTTTAGTTTTCTAAAATAAATCAATCATGCTATTGCCGGCCATTTAACCGGTTGATGTTTTAAATTCTGAATATCGCCAATATGGATGATGCATTTCTGACATTGAGAACATTTATGTATCCCACAGAAGCCTATCCGTTAATGTCACGACTTGAGTACGAAGGTGTTGAATGCTTTCTCGACGGAGAGAATACAGTTACAGCACATCCTTTTTTGTCCACTGCCATAGGAGGTGTACGACTGACCATTAAAAAAAGCGACCTGAATAAAGCATTGAAGGTGCTGAAACAGATTGAGCAGGAGAATAAAGAAAACGAACCGGAAAAGAGAAAAATACCCGAAGCATTTTCAAAAGGCTATGTTTTGGTTGATACTTTTTGCCCTAACTGCGAGTCCAGAAATGTTTACCGGAAAAAATTCCCGCTGTACAAAACCATACTGGCTATCGTTTTGGCTCCTGTTTTCTTTCCGGTGTTTTTCATGATGAAAAAACATTATTGTGCCGATTGCGGGCATGTATGGAAACAGTGAGATTAAAAAGTGAATTCAGCTTGTATTTCTTCTTTAAAAATAATATTTGTTAGTTTTGAGTGCTTAATTTGATAACCTGAAATGAACTTATATAAAGGTAACCCAATTTTATCGACAAAACTTCAGCGACCTTCTTTGCCCGGTGATTTCATTGCGAAACAAAAACTTTTCGACTATGTTAATGATAATATTGAAAGGCCGTTTACGCTTGTTTCGGCAGGTGGTGGTTTCGGGAAAAGCACCTTTGTGA
Organism: Bacteroidales bacterium; assembly: GCA_029933225.1. GTDB lineage: Bacteria > Bacteroidota > Bacteroidia > Bacteroidales > F082 > JAADID01. Next base: position 14,087 of record JAOZOO010000076.1, read on the forward strand.
ACAGTTGGTTATTAGAGATCCCTTATAAAAGCAGTTGGCTTTCTCTCGATGAAACCGATAACGACATCAGAACATTACTGACGTATTTGATCGCTGCTGTTCAACAGCGTTTCCCGGAGTTTGGAATACGGATGTTGTCGTTGCTGCAGTCTGAACAAATGCCACCAGCAAATGTTCTTGCCGCTGAACTGATTAACGACCTGAACAAACTGTCTGAACGTCTTTTCCTCGCTATTGACGACTTTCATGTGATTACTGACCGGGGAATCAGCGACCTTTTCTCAACCCTTCTGAAATATCCGCCGCGTAATCTTCATCTGATATTGATCACCCGCAGTGATCCACCCCTCCCGCTTACAAAACTCCGGGCCCGGAATAAAATGAAAGACGTACGTTCTTCACATCTACGGATGACTGAAGATGAAACAAGACAATTTATCCGGTATCATTTAAAGACTGATGATGTAAATTCCCTCGTTAAAATACTGGATGCCCATCTTGAAGGCTGGATTACGGGATTACGCCTTGCTGTGTTTCACCTTTCCCTTCAGCATGAAAAGGCGGGCGATTATGAGACAATTTTAACCAGATCAAACTTAACAGAGGAATATTTCCTGAGAGAAATGCTGGATAATATGGATGCCAAAATGCTTGGGTTTTTGTTAACGACATCCATCCTGCAAAAATTCAATCCGCAACTGGCAGCACATTTGCTGGCTTCTTCAAAAGATGATTATGACAGTCATGCCATCATCGGTGATCTGGTTAAAAAGAATATGTTCATCATCAATCTCGACGAGGAAGGCCAGTGGTACCGGTACCACCATCTTTTTCAATCATTATTGCAAAAAGAGCTGAAAAAACGCTATCCCGAAAAAACCATCATTGAGCTTCATAAAGGAGCTTCGCAGTGGTATGAGTCTGTTTTTAGTCTTGAAGACGCTTTTTTCCACGCCTCACAGATCAATGACTACGACCGGATTGCCGAACTGGTGGAAAAGCACATGCACACTGCCCTGAATGAAAACAAATGGTACGTTCTGGAGCAATGGCTGAAAAAAATACCCGACAGTTACATTTATAAAAGCCCGGCATTGATCATTGCCCGGATGTGGGTGCTGCAACACAAAAATGAAATATGG
>JAOZOO010000355.1 GCA_029933225.1 Bacteroidales bacterium
CTTTCAACAATTGGGAGAAATATGTGTCGTGTTTCATAGGTCCGGGATTCCCGCGTCGCGCTTCCGCACAAACCAACCTGTTAGCTCCTCGCCTGCCTGCACGTAGCCGTTTCGGCGAAGGCAGGGAATTAAACGTGAGTTGTTAATTTTCAATTTCATAGGAGAAATACCGGAGACCTGACAGGAAGACCCCACCCCGTAACCTGCATCCCGCACCACTTCAAAATTCAACATTCTGCCGAAGGCATTCCTTTAGGAGATATTCAATATTCAATATTCGAAACTCTCCCACCGTGCCCACGACTGAAGTCATGGTCATGGGGTTCGGTCGTCCCTTCGGGACGTGGGGGGCGTCCCGGAGGGACAGCATGATTCCAAGCCATAGAATTCATTCTTTGGCTTTCATCATTTATTCATCATCGAATTACACGAATTTTTTTCTTAAGCGAAAAATTAATCCCAAAGTTTCGGGGCTCTTTGACCTTTCAGGAGCATGCCTTCCTGCCGTCAGCCATGACCACCTGAAAGATCAAGCCCGTTTCGTCCTTCGTCCTTCGTCAATCGTTTTCGTCCTTCGTCATTCGCTTTCCCCGCACCCCCTGACCCTTAAAGGGGCGATCCAGCGCTTTCGTAAATCGTTTTCGTTATTCGTTATTCGTCAATCAAAAATCCCATGTCCTACCAAATGTCCTACCCCCTTCCCACCATTTGTCCTACCTGATTATTTGCTTTTCAGGTTTTTGCAGATGTAACTTTGTTTCCGAAAAAAACAGCCGAAGATGGACAGGACGGTTTCAGCCACGATGATCGTAACGGGGAATTTCAAAAATACGGGCTTCGGATTCTCGTGTATGCAGCAGGCCGTGAACCTGGGCATCGAAGGAACATTTGAGTACATAAACATGAATGAAGTCAGGATCAGGGTATCGGGAAGCAGGGAAGCGCTGGAAGCAATGGTGAGCTGGTGCAGGCGGCAGGAGATAACCAAAAAGGTCACCATCTCTTATGCAGAACACGAACCGGAACATTATCACGGGTTTGAGATACTGAA
>JAOZOO010000356.1 GCA_029933225.1 Bacteroidales bacterium
AAGGTGCAGGTGGTAAACATTCATCTTGTACCTTGCGAGATAATCGATATTTTTCTTGATGAATTCTATCGGATGAAAATGGCGGCTCACATCAAAAAGCTGACCGCGCCAGTGAAACTGAGGCTTGTCGAACACCTCAACGGCAGGTATCTTCCACTCATCGGCGATAAAAGTTGTGTCCTCCAGCTCAGGCGGGAAAAGCTGCCGCAGGGTCTGCATACCGTAAAAGGCTCCCGCAGGTGTTGCCGCCTCGATCGTGATATTTTCATGTGTTACTTTCAGCAAATACCCCTCGGCACCGTATTTTGAAGTATCACTGTTCAAAGAAACAATGATCGCCTCATCACCCTTTGCTTTCTTTTTGTACTCCGGCTTGAGCTCGAATGAAGACGACTTGTTGATGTACCCTGTAAATATCCGGGCAGCTTCTTTCAACTGTTCATCATCCGATGTCAGATAAAAACGGGTATCATCCTCTATCTCAAAAACACCCTTTTTCTTTTGCAACGAAAGGGGTTCGGGAATTATGTTCACCTCCGCCACGGGAGCTTCAACTTCGTTCTCGTCACAGGAAACGAAACCTGCCATCAATGCAATAGTAACAAAACCTATAAATTTCTTCATATCTCTTTTCTGAAATGTAACAATAATTAAAACTGCTAAATATACAATTTAAGTCTTATATCACGGTGCGCTGCACCTTATGAAACTAAAAAACGTATGTTCTACAAATTGCTCTGCACCTCTATTTTAACCCGACTTATGCAGTAGGAGCTATGAAATAGCGAACTACCTGACCAGTCGGGCAGGACTGCATTTAGTTAGTGTTAACCCCGGGTTTAAAAGCGGCAGGGCCGCGCAATATTTGTAGAAAATCAGTAACCATTTTTTAAAGGTACGTAGTACCGCAACATTGTGCCGCTAAATGTTAAGATCTATTTTAAAATCGATATCCCCGGCTACCCCACACTCTCCTCAACAATCCTCACCTCATCATCGGTAAGGCCGTAAAGCTGATAAACCAGTTCATCTATCTTTTTCTCCGTAT
>JAOZOO010000199.1 GCA_029933225.1 Bacteroidales bacterium
TTATTTATTTTCCTGCAGGTAAGGAAAGTTTTATTAAAGAATTTGAACAGATTATTAAATGAAAAAACACAGTCCGAATAAAGTAAGATTATCATGCTTTTTCAAATATGTGAAAACCGACAGCTAATTTATAATCCTGTCCTGTAATTATCCCGAAAAATTATTCAACTTTGCAGTCGTTGTGAAGGACTACAATTATCACATATTATTATTGATCAAAAGGCTGGCCATTGCGTTTCTGTTGTTCTTTTTCGGACGTCTGTTCTTTCTGATCATCAATTTGTCGCATTTCGCTTATTTGGGATTTTCGGAAACCTTGCGCCTGTTTCTGATCGGGACACGATTCGATATGTCGGTGATCGTTTACTCAAATCTTCCGGTGATCATCATGCATATTTTGCCCGGTAGCAGCTTCAAATACAAAAGATGGTATCAGAGGGTTATCAAATATTATTTTTTAATTGTCAATTCGTTGTTGCTGCTGATCAATTTGAGTGATGCCCGATTCTTTGATTTTACCCTGAAACGATCCACGGCTTTTATGCTGACTTTTTTGAGAACGGGTGATGAACTTCCGCTGCTTATTCCCCGTTTTATTGTTGATTACTGGTATGTGCCGCTTACCTGGCTGTTACTCACGGCGCTTGCATGGTATCTTTATTCCCTGACGGAGATAAAGACTAAAAAAACCGGCACGGTCAAAGAAAAGAAGATGAAGAACATCGTTTATCAGGTTGTTGCTTTTGTTTTGCTTTTGGGTCTCACCCTTGTGGGGGCCAGGGGCGGATTGCAGCCCAAACCGCTGGCTATCTTGCATGCTTCCCAGTATGTTCCGGCCAAAGATGTTCCCCTTGTCCTCAATACCCCGTTTACGGTCATGCGGACGTTGAAATATAAAAGTCTGAAAACCAGAGAATATTTCTCTCCGGATGAATGCCGGAAAATCTATCCCACTTTGCATCAATATGATCATCCGGATACTTCATTCAGGAAGGTCAATGTCGTTATCATTGTGCTGGAAAGTTTCTCGCGTGAATACAGCGGCTATCTGAACGGTACAAAAGGATATATGCCATTTCTGGATTCGCTGATGCAACATTCCCTGTTGTTTACCCATGCTTTTTCAAACGGATTGAGGTCTATCGACGCCATTCCGTGCGTTGTTTCAAGCATACCCGATATGATGGAAAATCCTTTTATTTTTTCGGTTTACAATACCAATATTATTGGCAGCCTTGCTTCGATCTTAAAACAGAAAGGATACCAAACAGCTTTTTTTCACGGAGGAAACAACGGCACCATGAACTTTGATGCTTTTGCAAATATGGCGGGATTTGACGCTTATTACGGTCACACGGAATACAATAATGAGGTGGATGACAGCGAAAAGGATTATGACGGTTTTTGGGGTATTTATGATGATGTATTCCTGAACTATTTTGTCGGTAAGCTTGATTCTTTCAGGCAGCCGTTTTTCGCAATGGAGTTTACACTCAGTTCGCACAATCCTTACAAAGTGCCCGAAAGATACAAAGAGATGTTCCCGGAAACCCCGGTAAAAATACACCGAGTTATCCGTTACTCCGATTTTGCCCTGAAACAATTTTTTAAGACGGCTTCAACCATGCCCTGGTATAAAAATACACTGTTTGTCATATCGGCAGACCATCCGGGACATTCAATAGGTAAAACGGAAAACGACAGGGTGGCTGACGACCGGCAAAAGCTTAATGACTACCAACTAAAGTATTATAATAATACGGTAGGCGCTTATGCCATCCCCATCCTGTTTTATTTTCCCGGCGACAGTTTACAGGGGGTGAAAAGTTTTACCACCCAGCAAAGTGACATATTGCCTTCCGTTTTGGATTATCTCGGGTATAACCGCCCCTTTATCGCATTTGGAAACAGTGTGTTTGATAACAGCGTAAACCATGTGGCCTTTGAATATGTGAACGAGGTTTATCAGATCATTAAAGGGGATTACAGCCTGATGTTTGATGGGAAAAAAGCGGTGTCTCTGTACAATAACAAAACTGACCCTAGCCATGAGGAAAACCTGATCGACAGGGAAAAGGAAATAGCAAACGAATTGGAAAAGACCATAAAAGCCGTTATCCAGCAATTCGATTACCGGATGGCGAATAATAAGCTGATTCCCTGAAAAAAGTTGGCACAGGTTTTTCTGTTCGACGCAGATTATCGCAGATTTATTATGATTATAAGAACCTGCTTTAAGCCTGCCTCACCGTCAGGCAGGCGTTCCGCTTAAAGTTTTTATTGTTCTAATGCGTATAATTAAAACAACCCGTCATTCTGATAGATTTCCATCTGTACCTCCGAGAAGGGTTCAATGTTGACTGTTTTTCCTTTTGTCAGATTTTTCAGTTCTCCGGTCTGGAAATTAACCTCAATCTCATCGCCATCTTCCACACCGGCTGCCGAAAGGTCTTTATAAGTCAGAATCGGGAAAGCCGCATTGATGGCGTTGCGTTCGTAAATGGCTCCGAAAGATTCGGCAAGAATAGCCTGGATGCCCAGCGTTTTAAAACCATCTACCGCCTGCTGGCGTGAGCTGCCTGCACCGAAATTTTTGCCGGTGATCACGATATCGCCGGGTTTGCATTTTTTAGCAAAATCTTCATATCCTTCCAGGTTATCAAAGATATATTGTCCCATTTCTTTCGGGTCGGTGATTTGCAGGTAACGGTTGTGGTAGATCATGTCGGTATCAATATCATCCATATTGATGACCCATGCCCGTCCTTTGATAATTACCGGTTTTTTCTCATGTTCTTTGTGTTGTTTGGCGGCGTGGAACAATTCTTCGGCACGGGTATCAAAATCAAATGTAGCCGGTTCATCCGGTATCTGGTCTTCGGTGGTGATGTACCCGGCTACGGCGCTGGCAGCTACTGAGGCGGGAGAGGCAAGGTAAACTTTGCCTTTTCCCTGTTTACCCGGGAAATTCCTGTTGCCGGTGCTGATGGTGATCTCACCCGGCCCATTCTGCCCCACCTGTCCGGCAGCACACCCTGCACATCCGGCATTGGAAACCAAAGCACCGGCTTCTTTGAATATTTTGATGATTCCTTCATCGAGACATTGTTGCCAAATCTCATCGGTTGTCGGAACAATTTTCAGGACCACTCCGGGGGCTACCTTCCTGCCTTTTAAAACCCTTGCTACAGCTCGCATGTCTTCCATCCGCCCGTTGGTACAACTGCCGACGAATGCAGAGTCAATTTTCACTTTCCGTTCCATGTCAATATCCACAGAGTCATGCGGTTTACCGGGACGGCTCACCATGGGAACAAATGTGCTGACATCAATGGTAAAATCTTTTTCGTATTCCGCATTCGGATCTGCCTCAATCTTTTCCAGCTTTCTTCCGGTTCGCTCTTCGCAATACTGCATTACAGCATCATTGGGCGGGAAAAGCAGGATAATAACTCCCATTTCGGTACCCATTGAAGCAATGGTGATCCGCTGATCGAGGGTTAATTTATCAATCGGTTCGCCGTAGAATTCCACAGAATAACCCAGCAAACTGTTGGCGCCAAACTGGTGTAGCAGGTTCAGGACGAAATCTTTGGCTGTGACATTGTCCGGCAGTTTTCCGGTGAAGTTGATCTTCACAGATTTGGGTACCTTGAACCATGTTTTTCCCCGGTTGAATGCTGCGGCAATGTCTTTGTCGCCCATTCCCTGTCCGAAAGCGCCGATGGCCCCGAGGATATTGGCATGCGAGTCGGTTGTGACAGCGGTTGACCCCGGCCATGCCAGTCCGTTCTGAATGAGTGTGTGCGTGCCGATACCGTTGTTGATATCATAGACTTTAATTCCGTGTTTCCGGGCAAAAATCCTGATGATCTGCTGGTTTACGGCATATTTCTGGTCGCTGCCCGTGGGATTGGTGTCCAGCGTGAAAAAGGTTTTGCTCACATCGTCAATATCCAGCCCGTTTTCTTCAATGTTTTTGATCACGTTGGGTCCGCCGAAATCGCGGGCTACGCGGGCGTCAATCTCAATGTCAACAATATCTCCGGGTTTAACTTTATCTTTTCCCGAATGGGAAGCAATGATTTTTTC
>JAOZOO010000357.1 GCA_029933225.1 Bacteroidales bacterium
ATTTCCTGTTCCACTTCGCATTCAAACCAGGCAATACAATGTTCTGTAACGATCGGGATACCTGTCTTACCTGTGATGTACGCTGTATCAGCAAATTTGTCAGTATCGGCGCTTGTGTGATATCCGAAACGACCGATCACCGGCATGCTGTTATCCCTTTCCAGGATTGAAAAGGCAAACAAACCGCTCTTTCTGATGATGTTCAGTGTGTAATTGTTTTTACTGCAACTGATGGCAAACCGCGGCGGGTCGGCAGTTACCTGAAATGCAGTATTGGCAATGTATCCGCTCATCTTTCCCTCGTAAGCCGAGGAGATGACATATAAGCCGTAGCTGATTTTGAAAAAAGCTTCAATGTTCATGGTTCTGTTATTTGTCAATAAATTTTCCGGTAAGTTTGATCTTAATGTCTTCCAGTTCAAAACCCGGAATGTGTTTTTTATCGAGATGATTTTTTACGATTTCAAAAAGTTCATCATCAAAATAATCTTCCACCCGGTTGGTTTTCCTGTCATGCAGGTGGTGATGTTTCTGAAGTACAGCATCATAACGCATGACATCGCCGGGAATATAAACCCTTGTGATGATCCCCTTATCGAGAAAAGTATCCAGAATATTATAGATGGCACTTGCCGAGATATTCGAGTATTTTTTTCTGACTTTCCTGATCAATACCTCTGCCGTCGGGTGATTGCTGCTGTCCAATGCAAGCAAAACGGCAACACGTTGTGGTGTTACACGAAGTCCGGCATTCCGTAATCTTTCTTCTGCTTCTTTTTTTGTCATCTTTGTGAATTAATCCTTTCTCGGAATCATTCCTATTTAGGAAAGAGACAAAATTACATAACAATTGTTGTTCCCCGACAAATTATTCCGGGAATTTAAAGCCGGTGCTTCAATTTATATTTATTCCAGATAGCAGGCGGGATAGCATCCTGGCAGATAATCAAAATGCATTGACCCGGGAATAAAGCTGCCCGGGTTAGGGACTGCCTGACCCGGAGGGTGGGCTTGCCGGGTCGAGAAAAAGGTTGCGGTAA
>JAOZOO010000358.1 GCA_029933225.1 Bacteroidales bacterium
TTAATCAATACGTTGCCAAAAGCGGTTCGTTGTCTCATGTGCTGTTAGAAAACTGTGCCAAGCTAATTGAATATCAATCCGAGCGTAATGGGGTGCAATCGTGAAACCATTTATAAAAACAAGCAAAAATTATAAGGTGTCCGTTTTCCCAGATGGCGAGCTTATGCTCACAGATAATCGGAACGGTGAAAGAAATAGTTTTCTTGATGCAAGAAACTTGCTAGAGGAGCTTGGAAACATAAAAAGCACACTTGAACGCCATCTTTTAGATTTGGTGGAAGTGGAAACGCTAGCAACGGCCGTTTTGAGCAAATCGGGGGTGCAATCGTGAAAATAACACCGATAGAATTAGAAATTATCCTTTCTTCTCTAAGCTATTACTCCTATTCTAACGATGAATTAAGTAAGGCAACGAGAAACCCAGACGTTAAAGAACATTTTAAGAATGTTTCAAAGACTGCTAACAACTTGAAACATCACATGACACCGCGTAGGGGCAATTGCCCCTATACGCTGGGGGTGCAATCGTGATAGATACCTATACAGACAGGATGACCGGGCAATACGTCAAGGCTACCAAATCACAGTTTGGGTTAGGCGTTGGTAACATGCGATTTAGAACAACGGTGTACCAGCCTGAACCAAGCAAGTTTGTTGTAAAGAAAAACGGCCGTGTTGTGCCAGTCATCTACAATCAGCAAACGGGGTTCAATGTTGATCCAACATGGCAATCGCCACAAATGGCTTTTGCTTTGGGGGTGTAACGTGCCAGACAAACTAGCAATCAACAAGATACGCACAGACGGCGGTACACAACCCCGCAAAGGGTTAGACGTTGATACCGTTGAGCAATACACCCAAGCCGTTTTAGCAAAGGTCAAGTTCCCCCCTGTCGTTGTTTACCACGATGGGGCGGCATATTGGCTTGCTGATGGCTTTCACAGGCTACAGGCACATCGTAACGCTCAAAAGCGCGTCATTCTCGCAGAGATTAGGCAAGGCAATCTGAGAGAAGCCATCCTACACAGCGCAGGAGC
>JAOZOO010000077.1:0-1517 GCA_029933225.1 Bacteroidales bacterium
ATCTGGAATGTTTCCATCATCATTGATGATAATGGTATATCCTTTTTCTGTGAGTTCGGTAATTGTATTCTTATCAGGAATGATACGATAGGCCGTAAGGTCGGTATAAAACATGGCCTCGATGGGTTTGTCGTAGTTAAATAAAATGCCTTTAGTGATTTTCTTTTTGTTCAGTTCTTTCAGATTTGCAACCCATTGCGGATGCCTGTCCCTTTTTTGAAAAGCTTTGGTTCTTTCAATGGTGTATCGCACAGGTAAAGCAATCAGAAGAATCAATATCAGATTAAAAACCCATTTCGGCCTGTGCTGTTTTTTGTAATCAACAAGCATATAGAAAAAGTCGGCGGTTATCATAAAAAGCGCCGGGCTCGTGAATAAGATGTAGGCCTGCATCTTGGTTTTTGCAAATGAGAAAAAAAGTAACGGAATCAGGAACCATGTTGTTATTACCAGATTTTTAACGTTTTTCAGGTTTCTGAAAGTCTTCCACAGAAACCAGACCAGCGGAAGATAGATCAAGTCCCCGTAATTGATCCTGATTTGATCAATGTAGAAATAAAATGGCCCTGTACGCCCTTCAATAACTTCATAAAGATGTTTAAGATTTAAACCCGATTCCCATCGGGCTTCCAGCGGGAAAGCATCAAAAATGTATAATTGCCACGGAAGAAAAACGGAAACAGTGGTTACAAGCAGAAGAAGGAACTGGAAAACCATTGTTTTCATTCTAAATTTTCCGGAATCTGCCACGATCAAAAGCCATACCGGCAATACGATCAAAGCAGGTAACCATTTGGATAAAACGGCTGCCCCGATGCTCAAACCGGTAAGGATGTTGTAAACCGTATTTTTTTTCTGCACAAACCGGATGCTGAAAAAAATGGCCAGTTCAATAAAAAACAAAAAGAAAATATCAATGTGATCCGTTGCAACCCTGCCGGCAGTCAGTTCGATGATTAATCCGTTGATGGAATAAAGAAAAGCCGCGAGATAACCCACTTTTTTGTTAAAGAAATAGCTGCCTATCGAAAATGTAAGCCAGATGCCTGTGATGGATAAAATAATTGACGGCAAACGCAACGCAAACTCATTGGTGCCAAACATCCATAAACTTGCCGCCATCCCCCACAAAGGCAGTGGCTGCTTGTGAAGCCAGATATGATTACCCAGCCAGTTTTTGTAATCATAAGCCAGAACAGGATGTTCATAAAGCGTGGGTGTCAACGGATGATGTATAAGATGTTTTGCGACAAGTGCATGGTACCTTTCGTCCCAGGCATGCAGGAAGAAATCAGCGGAGGTATAAATACGAAGTGCCAGCCCGCAGAGCAAAAGGAGCAAAACAGCCAATCTGTATTTGTCCTGCATCTGAAATTTCCAGGAGAAGGAATAACCTGCAAAACACAAAATGATTGTTAAAATACCATACAGTAAATTCTCCATGCTTCTATCTGCGTATTGGAATCCTCAAAAGTAAAAAGATTATGAGTGCGTGAATCGCATTGTTGATGTGAAGA
>JAOZOO010000077.1:1617-7296 GCA_029933225.1 Bacteroidales bacterium
CAGGGACTCCCACGCTCCTTCGTCGCTCGGAGCTAAACGTTATATATTTTTTTCGGTTTCAGTTGTGGGTGAGTGCAACTTATAACCTGAACTCTTCCTCCAATGAATGAAGGGGCTGTCTAAAAAGGATGGATTTTAATAAAGATTTCACGCAACGACGCCAAGAACGCAGTGTTATCTTGCTAATCTATAGTCATATCATTTCTCTGCGTCGCTGCGCCTTTGCGTGAAACATGACTTTTTAGACAGCCCCAGGAATTGTGGACTCTGAATGGTGTTTGCCATACATCCCGAACTCCGTAAAATTTAACCTTAACAAACGCTTAACTTCCAACACATAACCCTAAACTCCCAAAGTAAATGCTTATTTTTGGAGGCAAAACCCGTTACCGATGTCTCTTTCAACACGCGAATTATTTCTTCGCCATGTGGCGCTTCCATCTGATCCGGGCAATGCCCTGGAAATATCCAAAGCGGAAGGCATCTGGCTTTATACACCCGAAGGCAAAAAGTACATTGATCTGGTTTCGGGCGTCTCGGTGAGCAACCTGGGGCATGGTCACCCCAAAGTGATTGAGGCTGTTCAGCAACAAGCGGAAAAATACATGCACCTAATGGTTTATGGGAAATACATCGAGACGCCACAGGTGGAACTGGCCCGGTTGATGACGGAACATCTACCCGATACACTGCAACAGGTTTTTTTCGTGAACTCGGGGAGCGAGGCCGTGGAAGGAGCGCTGAAGCTGGCAAAACGTTATACCGGTCGTACCGGACTGCTTGCATTTAAAGATTCCTATCACGGAAGTACGCAGGGCGCTTTGAGCGTACTGGGCGATGAAGAAATGAAATATGCTTACCGCCCGTTACTACCAGACATCACACATATCCGCTACGGAAATTATGAAGACCTGAAATGGATCACACAAAAAACTGCCGGGGTGATTGTGGAACCCATACAGGCCGAAGCAGGAATCATCATTCCAAAAAAAGAATACATGCTGGCATTACGAAAAAGGTGCACAGAAACAGGTTCATTGCTTATTTTCGACGAAGTACAGATGGGTTTCGGCCGCACGGGAAAACTGTTTGCCTTTGAGCATTTCGATGTTGTTCCCGACATCCTTTGCCTGGCCAAGGCCATGGGCGCCGGCATGCCTATCGGGGCTTTTGTCGCCTCCCGGGAGGTCATGCAAACCCTCACACATCATCCGGCCCTGGGACACATCACCACTTTCGGCGGGCATCCGGTGAGTGCGGCGGCAGCCATTGCCGGGTTACAGGTACTGTTGGATGAAAAACTACCGGACAAAGCCGATGAAAAGGGAAAGCTGTTTGTCGAACTGCTTGCAACTCATCCGGTGGTTAGTGAAATCCGCCAGATTGGTCTGATGCTGGGTGTAGAGCTTCAGAAGCAGGAACAAGTCAGTAAGTTGCTGAAAATATTCCTCGAAGAAGGAATTGTGGTTGACCGTTTTCTGTTCAACGACAAGAGTTTCCGCATCGCCCCTCCCCTGACGATTACCGAAGAAGAAATCCGGCTGGTAGCAGATAAAATCATGGTTTGTTTAAATAGATTACCGGATGAAAAAGATTAGTTTATTATTGAGCCTGCTGGCCTACTTCTCAGTGATTTTGCAAGCACAGGACAGAATCACAGGAAAAAATTTTGCCACACGTTCCGTAGTGATAGCCGAGCACGGCATGGCTGCCACCAGTCAGCCACTGGCCACACAGATAGCCATTGACATTCTGAAGAAAGGCGGCAATGCCATTGATGCGGCCATTGCCGCCAATGCGGCGCTGGGGCTGATGGAACCCACCGGAAGTGGCATGGGAGGCGACCTGTTTGCCATCGTTTGGGACGCCAAAACGCAAAAACTTTACGGGTTGAATGCCAGCGGATGGTCACCCAAATCGCTGACCCTGCAACATTTCAAAGACAATGGTTACGAATACATTCCGGCGCACGGCCCCCTGCCGGTCACCGTTCCTGGCTGCGTGGACGGCTGGAACGAATTGCACAAACGTTTCGGCACAATGGAGGTAAAGGATATCCTTGCTCCGGCAATTAAATATGCCACCGAAGGTTTTCCGGTCACGCAGGTCATTGCCTATTACTGGAAAGGGAATTCCCGGATATTAAAAAAATACCCCGGTTTTGCCGAAGCGTACATGCCCGAAGGTAAAGCTCCGTCGGAAGGCGAAATATTTAAGAACACCGATCTGGCCAATACGTTCACGATACTTTCAAAAAAAGGTTTCCGTGCATTCTATGAGGGGGACATCGCACATACCATTGCCGATTTCATGGCTGAAAACGATGGATTCCTTTCTTATGATGATCTGGCAGAATATCACGCCGAATGGGTAGAGCCGGTCAGCACCAATTACCGCGGATATGATGTGTGGGAACTCCCCCCGAACGGCCAGGGTATAGCTGTTTTGCAAATGCTGAACATTCTGGAATTGTATGATGTCGCTTCCATGGGTTTCGGCAGCCCCGAATACCTGCACCTGCTCACGGAAGCCAAAAAGCTGGTCTTCGAGGACCGGGCCAAATTTTATGCCGACCCGGCATTCAACGATATTCCTGTGGAAGAGCTGATCTCCAAAGAATATGCAAAAGAAAGAGCCAAACTGATCAATCCGGACAAAGCAGCCCGTTACTACCCTGCCGGACAACCCGAGAAAGGCAATACCATTTACATGACCGTTGCCGATCAATACGGGAATATGGTTTCGCTCATCCAGAGCAATTACCGGGGGATGGGGTCGGGCATGGTTCCCACCGGTCTGGGTTTCAACCTTCAGGACCGCGGTGAGCTATTTACACTGGAAGAAGGGCAATACAATACTTATGCGCCACGCAAAAAGCCGTTTCACACGATCATCCCCGCTTTCATCACAAAAGACGGCAAGCCGTGGATCAGCTTCGGCGTGATGGGCGGCGCCATGCAGCCGCAGGGACATACGCAGGTAATCGTCAACCTGATTGATTTCGGGATGAACCTCCAGGAAGCCGGCGATGCACCACGCATCCGGCACGTCGGCTCCTCCGAACCTACCGGACAGAAGGTGAAAGGCTGCGGCTGGCTGAACATGGAATCGGGCATTGACGAACAAACCCTCCTCGAACTGGAGTTCAAAGACCACAAGATAAAACGCTCCCACGGCGGTTACGGCGGCTACCAGGCTATCATGTGGGATGAGAAAAACAAGGTATTTCACGGCGCCTCCGAATCACGGAAGGACGGACAGGCGGGAGGATTTTAGGATTTGGGGGTTGTATGCAGTCCTCATCCCGCACCATGAAACACTCTTCCAGGTCCTGCGGACTCTGGAAGGTGTTTTCAACCCCGCAACACTTCAATTCCTCTATACTTAACTTTTCCTCACTGAACACTTCAACTTCAAATTCCTCCCTCCGTTTATATTTTACCTATACTTTTGCCGTACATTTGATCAATTTCGCATCATGCCGGTTTATCACCTGATCGAAGAGCCCGTTTTTCCACATCCGTCTGTCGCTGAAGCTGACGGGCTGCTGGCTTTTGGCGGGGATTTATCACCCGAACGACTGATCTCGGCCTATTCGCAGGGAATCTTTCCCTGGTATTCCGAAGGACAGCCCATTCTCTGGTGGTCGCCCGATCCGCGAATGGTTTTGTTTCCGCAAAAGTTCAAACGCCATAAAAATCTTCGCCGTGTGGTGGAACAACAAAAGTTTGAAATCAGGTTTGATCACGATTTTCCCAGAGTCATAGAACTTTGCAGCCGCATCCCCAGAAAAGGCCAGACAGACACATGGATCACTGACGATATGAAAAAAGCCTACATAAACCTCCACCGGCTGGGATATTGCCACTCGGTGGAAACTTATTACAATGGAGAGCTTGCAGGCGGGCTATATGGTGTATCGCTCGGCAGCGCATTTTTTGGCGAGTCCATGTTCCATTTGGTTACCGATGCTTCAAAAGTGGCATTATGGCACCTTGTTGACTTTTGCGTGGCCAATCATTTCGACATGATTGATGTTCAGCAGGAAACATCACACCTGAAAAGCCTGGGTGCCATTCCCTTACAAAGAAAAGATTTCCTGATTATGCTTGAAAGAAGTATGAAAAAACCAACCTTAAAAGGAAAGTGGAAATTAGGTTGATACGATTACAAATAACGTGAAAGTAAAAAATTAATCAAAAAATTTATTTAATTAGCAGCGCCAAACAATAGGATGACCGATGGAAGAGTATAAAAAATTCATGCAGGAAGCCATAAACCTGGCCATGGAGAACGTGGATGTGATAAATGGCGGGCCTTTCGGAGCAGTGGTTGTTAAGAACGGCGAAATTGTCGGTAAGGGAACCAATGAAGTAACGGTAAAAAATGATCCTACGGCACACGCTGAGATCATGGCCATCAGGGATGCCTGTCGCAATCTGAACACGTTCGATCTGGAGGGTTGCGAGCTCTATTCCAGTTGCGAACCCTGCCCCATGTGCCTCGGAGCTATCTATTGGGCCAATATCAGCAAGCTTTTTTATGCAGCCACCAAAGACGATGCCGCTCAAGCCAATTTCAGTGATGCTTTTATTTACAAAGAGTTCTCGTTGCCCAAAGATCAGCGGAAAATCCCTTCCACACAACTCATGCGCGATGCCGCGTTAAAGGTTTTTGAAAAATGGTCTGCCAGCGAGGAGAAAATACCTTATTAAATGAGAAATCAGAATTAAGAAATCAGACATAACTCAGGACAAGACAAAGACACCCCTATACCTTTATACCCCTATACCTTTATCCCCTCCTACCCTCCTACCCCATTTTCCATACCATTCCCCGATTTTAATTTATCTTTACCTTTCAATAAATGTAAAACCATAATCCTTTGCAAAAATGGCTAACGATCAGCTAAACAAAGCCGCCGGGTTAATCAGAGAATCAAAATATACAACGGCGTTTACCGGGGCGGGTATCTCGGTGGAAAGCGGGATACCGCCGTTCAGGGGAAAAGAGGGACTTTGGAGCAAATATGACCCCATTGTTCTTGATATTGATTATTTTCATCGTAATCCGGAAAAATCGTGGTCAGTCATCATGGAAATCTTTTATGATTTTTTTGGCAAGGCAAAACCCAACCGTGCCCATGAAGTGCTGGCAGAAATGGAGAAAAAAGGTCTTTTAAAAAGTGTGATCACACAAAACATTGACAACCTGCATCAGGAAGCCGGAAGCCAGGTGGTTCATGAATTTCACGGAAACTCACAAAAACTGGTTTGTACCGAATGTAAATCCGTTTATCGTGTTGGTGAACTGAACATGAAAGAATTACCTGTCAGATGTCCCAAATGCGGAGGCCTGATCAAACCCGATTTTATTTTCTTCGGCGAACCCATTCCGCAGGATGCTTACTTTCATGCTATTGAGGCGGCAGAAAAGTCAGAAGTGATGTTGGTCATCGGAACAACCGCCGAAATAATGCCGGCAGGACAAATACCCGTCATGGCGAAATCCAACGGCGCTGTCATTATCGAAGTGAACAAAGAACCCTCGAACCTCACCCGGCACATTACCGATATCTTCCTGCAGGGGAAAGCTTCTGTTGTGATGGATGAACTGTTAAAAGAAGTTATAAGGGTATAGAAGTACAGAGTGTATAAAGGGTGTGAAAACGATTGACGA
>JAOZOO010000077.1:7396-14791 GCA_029933225.1 Bacteroidales bacterium
CACCCATTGCAACAATTACAACCATCATTTATCTTCTTTCTCGTTTATTTCCAGTTATTTCTAAATTTAAATCATTATAAATAACCTTTAATTTTTAAAATAAGTAAATCCCTGATTGTTCTATTTCCCATTAAATTGTAATTTCGTGCACCATTTCATACAAACGATTTAAAACAGAGTTATGGCAAAGATCAGAGGAGCCATTGTGGTGGATATTGAAAAATGCAAAGGGTGCGGAGTATGTGTGCCCGCTTGCCCTACCGATGTCATCGCGCTGGCGAAAGAAGTTAACGGTAAAGGTTATCATTATGCGTATATGGCCGTTCCCGATGCATGTACGGGTTGCACCAATTGTGCGATCGTATGTCCTGACGGCGTAATCACTGTTTACCGTGTAAAACTAACAGAAGTATAATCAATTAACGATACAATAATGGGCGAATTAAGATTAATGAAGGGTAACGAGGCGCTCGCCGAGGCGGCCATCCGCGCAGGTGTTGACGGCTATTTCGGTTATCCCATTACGCCGCAATCCGAAGTGGTGGAATATTTAACTGCCGAAAAGCCCCACGAAAGAACGGGGATGGTGGTTTTGCAGGCTGAGAGTGAAGTGGCCTCCATCAACATGCTTTACGGCGGTGGCGCAACAGGCAAAAAAGTAATGACCTCTTCCTCGAGTCCGGGGATCAGCCTGATGCAGGAAGGCCTGTCGTATATCGCAGGTGCCGAGATTCCCTGCGTTGTGGTTAACGTGGTCAGGGGAGGTCCGGGACTGGGTGACATCCAGCCGGCACAATCAGATTATTTTCAGGCGGTAAAAGGCGGCGGTCACGGCGACTACAGACTGATTGTACTGGCTCCTTCGTCGGTGCAGGAAATGTCAGACTTTGTGCCTCTCGCTTTTGACCTCGCTTTCAAATACCGTAATCCGGCCATGATCATGTCAGACGGACTGATCGGTCAGATGATGGAAAAAGTGGAATTGTTTGATCCCATGCCGCGGATGACCGACGACGAGATCAAAGAGAAATATCCCTGGGCAACCAATGGCAAACCCGTTGGCGGAGAACGCCGGATCATCACTTCGCTTGATCTGGACCCACACCGTCTCGAAGATCATAATCATCATCTTCAGGAAAAATACAGGGAGGTCGAAGAAAATGAAGTCCGGTATGAATTATTTGACTGTGATGATGCCGAGTACATCATTGTGGCTTACGGTTCCAGCGCCCGTGTTTGCCAAAAGTCAATACAACTGGCAAGGGAAGAAGGAATAAAGGTTGGTTTGCTCAGGCCCATCACTTTGTGGCCATACCCCAAAAAGCAAATTCGTGAATTCGTTGACAAAGGAGTCAAAGGATTCCTTTCGGTTGAAATGAGCGCCGGCCAGATGATTGAAGATATAAAACTGGCTGTGGAAGGGCAGGCTCGTGTTGAATACTTCGGAAGATACGGAGGTGTGATCCCGTCACCCGAAGAAGTTGTGGAAGCATTTAAAAACAAATTTCAGGAGGATTAACAATGGCAGAAATAACTGTTCAGGAAATAATAAAACCGGAAAACCTGGTCTATAAAAAGACCCCGCTGATGACCGACAAGGTTTTGAGTTATTGCCCGGGCTGCGGCCATGGTACGGCTCACCGTCTCATCATGGAGGTGATAGAGGAAATGGGCAAGGAAAATGACACTATCGGCGTGGCTCCGGTAGGTTGTTCGGTACTGGCTTATGAATTTATGAATGTAGATATGCAGGAAGCTGCCCACGGAAGGGCTCCCGCACTGGCAACGGCAATCAAGAGATTGTGGCCCGACAAAGTTGTTTTTACCTATCAGGGCGACGGCGACCTGGCAGCCATCGGCACCAGCGAAACCATCCACGCCTGCAACCGTGGTGAACAAATTGTGATCGTATTTATTAACAATGGTATTTACGGGATGACAGGCGGCCAGATGGCACCCACAACACTCGTGGGAATGAAAACATCCACTTCGCCTTACGGCAGGGATGTTCATTTGATGGGAAACCCGCTGAAGATTACCGAGCTGATCGCCCAGTTGCCGGGCACCTATTTCGTGACACGTCAGGCAGTGCATACACCGGCAGCCGTCAGAAAAGCCAAAAGGGCACTCAGGAAAGCTTTTGAAAACCAGGTGAACAATATCCCGGGTCTTTCATTTGTTGAAATCGTTTCCAACTGTAATTCGGGCTGGAAAATGACCCCTGTTGATGCCAACAACTGGATGGAGGAAAACATGTTTCCTTTTTACCAACTCGGTGACATCAAAGTGGATGGCAAACTGGTTGAGAAGTAATTATTAAACTCAAATTAACGAAAAATGACCGAAGAGATTATTATAGCAGGATTCGGGGGACAAGGTGTCCTTTCAATGGGTAAAATACTGGCCTACTCGGGCGTAATGCAGGATCAGGAAGTGAGCTGGCTTCCGTCTTATGGCCCTGAAATGCGTGGCGGTACGGCCAATGTGACTGTGATCGTCAGCGATGAACGGATCAGCTCCCCTTCCATCACATCTTTCGATACGGCCATTATCCTGAACCAGCAGTCGATGGATAAATTTGAGCCGACCGTGAAACCCGGAGGCGTATTGTTGTACGACCCCAATGGAATATCACGCCCGCCGGAAAGAAAAGACATTAACATTTACAAGGTGCAGGGTGCCAGACTGGCCGCCGAGATGGGCAACACAAAGATATTCAATATGATCGTCCTCGGCGCCTATCTGAAAGTCAAGCCCATTGTCAAGCTGGAAAACGTAATCCAGGGATTGAAAAAGTCTTTGCCCGAGCGTTACCACAAACTGATACCACTGAATGAAGACGCCATTACAATGGGTATGAAAAATGTAGAAGTAGTACAGACTGTATAAATAATGAATAACCATAAAAAAAGCCGTCTTGTTTCAAACGAGGCGGCTTTTTATTATCAATATTTTTATGGAAATCTTTATTCAAACAAGCTGTCGGCAAAATCTTCAGTCCAGCCGATCAGCCGGCCCCTTTGTTCGGGTGTGAGTTTAGCGTCCCGGTGCATCAAAAAATAAATGGGCATGGGCATATCCTCATCATCAATCTCTTCAGACATGCTGTCGAGGTACTCTGCTTTTTTGATCTTTTTCAGCCCTTCCCATTCCGAAAAATTCAGCTCTTTTTTACCTTCCCTTACATCGCGGCTGACCAGCCATGAAACGGGAGCTACATAAGCATACCACGGATATACCGGTTCGTTGGAATGACAGTCGTAACAAGATGTTTTCAGCATACCGGCAACATCCTCCGGGACAGCATTATTTGCCAGGAGGTCTTGCGGATTGTCCTTTACAACTTCCGGCCGGCCGGAAGGAATAAACTGGATAACAACGAAAATAATGATGATTATCCAGAGTAGAGTCTTTGCCTTCATTGTTACCGGGTTTTAAAATTCAGTTTAATTAAATAACGAGTTAGCTGCATCTTCAGCCCATTTGGTTATCGTTGTTTTTTGCTCTGCCGATAAGGCCATTTCGGGATATTTTTCAATAATCTTTGCAGGAGGCATTTCGTCTTCTTTGACTACATCGGCAATCTTGCTTAATTTTCCTGCTTGTTTCGACTTTTTTAATTTCAATAACTTGTCAAAATCGAGTTTCTTTTTTCCCTTCTCGCTTTCCGAATTGGCGTTGTGGCAATCATAACAATGATTGTCTATTATTTTCTGAACATCATCCGGAATGGTGAGCCCCGGTGAAGTTACTGAAGTGTAGGTTTGAACCTTACCGGTTGTGTTAAAATTTAAAAACAGAATGGCAGCGAATAAAGCCAGAGGAATGATCAAATATTTTTTCATGGTTTTGATATCTTTTAAGATTGATCGCAAAGATAATCATTATTTAAATTTGTTCCAGATAATAAAGAGAGGAAAATAGTGAATCATCAATAAAAAAGCATTCTGACCGATAAACAGTATTTTTCTATATTCGCTATATCTTTTAAACGAAAGAGATGACATACGGGAAAACCAGGAAAAAGCTCCATGATATCATTTTTGAGGCAGACACGCCGGCAGGGAAATGGTTCGACATTTTATTGTTAATCGCCATCCTGCTGAGCGTAGTTGTGGTAATGTTGGACAGTGTGGATTCGCTCAACATAAAATACGGAGTGGTATTTTATTACATTGAGTGGCTGTTAACTCTTTTATTTACAATTGAATATGTATTACGCATCATCGCCGTCAAAAAGCCCTCGTCTTACATTTTCAGTTTTTACGGCATCATTGACTTTCTGGCCATACTTCCTACTTACCTGAGTTTGTTCATTACCGGCTCACACTACCTTATCGTTATCCGTATTTTGCGCCTGCTACGTGTTTTCAGGGTATTGAAACTGATGCGGTATGTAGGGGCGGCCAACAACCTGCGTATTGCCCTCAAGCAAAGCCAGGGAAGGATCATTGTTTTTTTTGAAGTGGTCATGGTGCTCGTGGTCATCATCGGCTCAATGATGTACCTGATCGAAGGTCCGGAAAACGGGTTTACAAGCATCCCGAAAGCCATTTACTGGGCCATTGTCACGGTAACAACAGTAGGTTATGGCGATATTGCACCGCAAACCGTGCCCGGACAAACGCTGGCTTCCCTGTTGATGATCACCGGTTATGCCATCATTGCCGTTCCCACCGGGATCATCACGGTTGAGATGGGAAAGATGGAAAAACAAAAAAAGATCAGCTCAAACACGCAGGTCTGCCGTAATTGTGGTTACGACCAGCACGATGATGATGCCATTTATTGTAAAATCTGCGGGGAGAAGTTATGATCATTCTCTTACTTCTCTTTCACACACCTGACAGAAAATGCATCGGGCTTGGTGTAAGTGTACTGGCCTGTGTTGGATAAATTTTTATAAAATCCTTTAAAACTTGCGTAGCGGGAATCTTCTTCGGTAGCTGACCAGAAATAAGCGCTTGAGTCGGCTTTGCCGTAAAAACCTTTTTTGTCGCGGTATCCGGCGAGCAAAGCATTAAAGTCTGACTCACCGCCTTTCTGGAGTTCAAGACCTGCCCTATCGGCCCCGCCGTAATGCCAGATCAGCTTGTTCCATTCTTCGTCAGCAGGCAGGTGCCACCCTTCGGGACATGCATCTTTTGCAGCGCTCCAGGTGTATAGACGTCCCCACTTTTTGCAGTTTTCTTCATTGTTGTCATAACACCACGAGTTTTCGGTGGCATAGTTCAGGTTTTCTGCCATCCAGAGCAATCCTTCAACTTCAATAAACTTATATTGTTTGCCGTCGCGTTTGTCCGTAAAAACATTTTCAGGTTTCGGCGCTTTCTTTTCTTTTTTCGGTTTTGCCTCTTTATAGATCACAATGGTTTTTACCGGCGGCACTTCAACGGAATGATATTCTTTTACCGAGTCAATGGCTTTGGTAACAGCTTGTGAAACCGCTTCGGCAACAGCCAGTTCTTTTTCTTTTTCAAATTTTTTTGCCTGGTTGTCGCAGTAGTACCAGAAGATCGCAATTAAAATGATCATGATTACGATCCAGATTCCAGATTTTTTCATTTTTATTGTATTTGTGAGGGGAAAAAGTATTCAAATTAATTGATACTGGATATTGGATGCTGGATGCTGGATTGTTGAATGGGAAATGGTTTGTTGCGAGTTACGGGTTGCCTGATTTCAATTTGAACTGAAACAGAAAACCAAATATTTCGTTTAGCTCCCTGCCCGTCGTGATACTCTGGCGGGCGAGCGATGCCGGGGTATCAGCAGAGCGTGGGAGTCCCCGCCAACTAATAGTGAAATCCTTATTATATGGGTTGCAGGTAAGGGGTTTCGGGGATAAAACACCTTCCAGAGTCCACAGGACCTGTGTCAAAGGAACTTCTGGGGAGGAAAAGTGTTTCAGAATTCAAAGCTGCATATTTTTCAGGTAGTTTCCCTCCTGACACCTGACTTATAACACCAAAATTCTCACGCCCAAAAGTCTTATATCTAAAAGTCTTATGTCTAAAGGTCTTATGTCTTGGCTCTTAACTCAAACCCTGTAAGCAATGGCATTGATATTCATACCCGAACCCACCGAGGCAAACATAATGAGATCACCTTCGGAGACATTGTGTCCTTTACAAACGCCCTTCAGGACGAGGTCATATAAAGTGGGAACGGTAGCCACCGAGCTGTTGCCAAGGTAATGGATGCTCATGGGCATGATATCGGCTGGCATTCTTCTGATTCCGTACAACTTGTAAAAGCGCTGCACAATGGCTTCATCCATTTTTTCGTTGGCCTGGTGAATGAATATTTTTTTCACGTCATTGATGTTTTCACCGGAGCGGTCAAGACAGGCTTTCATGGCAAGGGGTACTCTATTGAGCGAGAACTCATATATTTTTCTGCCCAGCATTTTAACATACAGTGTATTATCAACTTTTTCAGGTTTGTAAGATTTCCCGTAATGCAGGTAAAAAGCTTCTTCAAAAGTATAGCTTTCGGCTGAAAATGATAAAATGCCCGTGCGGTCATCGGTTTTTTTCCTTGAAACAATAGAGGCGCCGGCACCATCGGAATAGATCATCGAATCTCGATCATGGGGATCAATAACACGGCTAAGTGTTTCGGTGCCGATCACCAGAACGTTGTCGGCCATGCCCGATTTGATGTATGAATCGGCCTGAATGACACCCTGTATCCAGCCCGGACATCCGAAAAGAATATCGTAAGCCACGCAGGAGTTATTTTTGATTTTCAGGTTATGTTTGATGCGGGCGGAAATGCTTGGCAGGATATCGGATTGCTGATTGGTTTTCGACACGTCGCCGAAATTGTGTGCCACAATGATCTGATCCAGTGTTTCCGGATCAATTCCTGCATCTTCAATGGCTTTTTCGGCGGCAAAGGTTCCCAACTCGGAAGTATGGTACTCATCACGGGCATAACGTCTTGAATCAATGCCAGTAATACTTTGGAACTTTCTGATGATCTCTTCGTTATCCGAGTCAATCTTCTGACCGTTGCTTTCATAAAATTCATGTCCGAGAAATGCGTCATTCTCAACAACTTCTGTTGGAATATAACTACCAACTCCTGTAATCTTTGAAGTAACCCGCATGGATGTTCATTTTAAAAATACACCAATGATGTTTACATTTTTTCCGACGAAAAAACAGGCAAAACTAAAATAAAAAGTATAAAGTCGAGGTTAATGGAGTGTTAAGTTTTGAAAAATTGGGGGGGGTGAACAACTTTTCCAATGTTCTTGAGTTAGGGAAAGTTACATGGGAATGGATTTAAAAACTCACAAATTGTCCTAATTAAATAGTACAACTGTGTGTATGATATAACATTTTGTACTGATTTCAATCCTTGTTCTAATGGAATATGATCTTAAAG
>JAOZOO010000078.1 GCA_029933225.1 Bacteroidales bacterium
ACTCCAGACTCAAAACTCGAAACTCACCCGGGGCATTAGCTCAGTTGGCTAGAGCGTTTGACTGGCAGTCAAGAGGTCAGGGGTTCGATTCCCCTATGCTCCACACACTAAATCAAAGGGTTACATTCAATCTTGAAATGTAACCCTTTTTCATTTGCACAAAAAATGCCTTCAAAACAGGTTAAAACGTCAATTTTCGTTTTGTTTATTTTTAAGATACTTTTAAAGAAGATTATAGAGATCAGGAAAATAACAGCACACTAAAAGAAAGACTCAAATTTCTTCAAACACCAAAAAATGCAACAAAATTGTAACGAAATCCTGATTTTTCAGTAAAGAAGATATAACAGTTTTATTACGGTTTGCTTTCCGGCACACGGTAAAGGTTAAAAGAGAATAAAATGAAAAAGTTACTTGTCATTATTTTCCTTTTTGTTTTTGGTTATTCGTATTCCCAGGATTTAATCATTTTGGTAAACGGGGATGAGATCACGGCAAAAGTTACTGAAATACTTCCCGATATCATCAAATACAAGAAAGCGTCAAACCTGAATGGCCCGACATATAACATTGAGAAATCAAAGGTTTTCATGATCCGTTATAAATCGGGTGACAAGGATATTTTCAATGCACCTGAAAATGTCAAAGATGCTAAAAAACAGAAAGATAAACCAAAAGTATGGAAACCTCCGACAAATTTTGTTTATGACCCTTCAATTGGCAATCCCTACTGTCAGATCAGAAAGCAGACGGGAGGAAAGGTTTATGGTAACCGGGGAAACGAGATCTTTTTCCGCCAGGACGTCGTGTTTTATGGTTTCGACATGACTTATCTAAAAATGACTGATCCCACAAAACAGGGACATGGTGTCGAAATCGTTCAGAAATATTACGAAACGTGGAATGATGAGCTGACAAACCATCTGATACTCATAAAAGACATACGGAAAGGGCTGGACAAAAAGACCATGTTTGTCGGGAGAAGTGTGTTCCCCAATTACCGGTTCATGGACTATCAGAACTTTGTGATTGCCAACAATTATTGTATCCCGTTTACCGACCTTGAAAAGATTGTAAAGTCTTATGCCCTGGCAGAGAAAAAAGGTCTCGGTATGGTCATTGTTCTTGAGAATTTCAACAACGAGGGAGAATATTCTTTGATATGGGTTGTGTTTTTCGACATTGCCACCCGTGAAATTTTATTTGCGGCCGAGGTCAGTGGAAAAGCAAGCGGAGGAAAAATGGATAAAAAATGGACCGAAGGTGTAAAACAGGCGTTCACCAAAATGTTTGTGGATAACATTTATAAACACCGTTGGATCAACAGTCCCATGATTCCTGAAAAGCTGCGGTTTTATTAAGTCGGGTTTATCCTTGCCGGTCACCTCGGTCTCCCGGTTTCTAATTTCAGATTTCTACTTTCTGACTTCAATAAATTTCCCATCTTTGCTGATAAGAATCAGCCATTAGTGACATGAATAAACCGCCATCAAGGCCTTTTACCCATTCCGGGCAACTTTATTACGGGTTGCTGGCATTGTGGTTTGTTGTTAACCTTTTTCAGTCGTACTTTACCGAGTTGTTGCACGATGAGGCCTATTATTGGTTTTATTCAACCGATCTTGCGTGGGGATATTACGACCACCCGCCCATGATCGCCCTGTTGATCCGGATGGGATATTCACTCTTTCCCAATGAGTTGGGCGTAAGGTTGTTGATTGCATTCATGTCGGTGGGTGTTTTGATTATGATTGTGGAAATGGCCCGTGTAAAAAACTACCTGCTGTTTTTTGTTTTTGTTTTTTCCATTGTCATCTTCCAGGCAGGCGGCTTTATTGCCGTACCCGATACGCCGCTTATCTTTTTCGCCACCCTGTTTTTTTACAGTTACCGGAAATATCTCGAAGAAGATAAACCTGCAAATGCTCTCTTGCTGGTTTTAGGCATTGCCGGCATGCTGTATAGCAAATATTTTGGCGGATTGGTCATTGTTTTTACGCTGGCTTCAAACTGGAAAATTGCAAAAAGAAAATCGTTCTGGTTCATCGTACTATTATCAGCACTGCTGATGATACCTCACCTGATCTGGCAGATTCATCATGATTTTATCAACTTCTATTTCTATCTCGTGGAAAGGGGCAGGAATTCCTACTTTGATATCATGAACATCATCAACTATCCGGCGGGTCAACTGGTGATCATGAACCCGCTGATGGCTTATTTCTTGATTGCTTATGCCGTAAAAAACAAAACCAGAAATCCTTTTTACCGCGCCTTGATCTTTAACATCATCGGTGTTTTCGGTCTGGGCTTTCTGCTGTCATTTTTCGGGCCGGTGGAAGCCAACTGGACCGTAACGGCTTATGTTCCATTGATCTTACTGGCTTATCCGGTGATTGAAGGCAAACTGAAAATTCACAAAACAGTTTATCTGCTCGGAGGCATTAGTCTGGCATTGATCTTATTGGGACGCATTTATCTTGTTTATGATTTTATCCCCACGAAAGACGAGCCGAAACTGACCAATGAATTTCACGGATGGAAAAAATGGGCTCTCGAAATCAAAAAAATAGCCGGAGACAGGCCGGTGGTGTTTGCCAATTCTTACCAGAAAGCGTCCAAATACCTGTTTTATGCAAAAAGGGAATCCTTCACTTTCAATTATCTGCTTTACAGAAAGAACCAGTTTGATCTCGCCGGACTGGAACCGGCGCTGCAAGGGAAAGAGGTTTTATTTGTCTATCCCGAAAAGGGGATGTGGCTTGCAAAAGATAAGATATTTTATTTGCCCGATGTTGACAGCACTTTCATTTTGGGAAAATGGTGGTATTATACCGATGTAAAGCATTACCGGTCGTATAATTTCATCCCCGTAAACATCAATCTGGAAAAGCATGTTTTCCGGCCATCCGAAATGATCAGGATACCTGTGGAAATTGTCAACCCTCTGGATTCGGCCATCACCATCAGGCCGGACGGGAATGATGTCTGGCTGGCGGTAGCTTTTACGCAAAAAGGGAAAGTGATGAAATACACAGAAGTTGAAGATATCTCATTGCTTTGGTTGAAAGATGATTACAAAACCTTCCTGCTGGCCGATACACCGGAGGAGCCGGGAGATTATCACCTGCGGGTCTGCATCCGCTCGGGATGGCTGCCGCCGGGGCTGAACAGCAAGGTGTTTAAAGTGAAGATTAAATGAAGCTCCTGAACATTTTTTCCACGCAACGACGCGGCGAGCGCAGCAAACATTTTTTCAGCAAGCTTATACTGGTTTAAGTTTCGACGCCTGCCTGACGGCGAGGCAGGATTAAACCGGAGTAACCGGATTTTTTTTGTCTGAACAATAAAAAACACTGTAACTTTGAACCATCACTAATCAGGAAGCATGAAGAAAACTATTATTATTATAACCGGCCTTTTACTCTTTACTTTTACAGGGGTATTACTTTTTCAACTGAATGAAAAATCTTTTTCCGAAAGACCATTTCAAGAAGAAAAACCCAACGACTGGTTTTTTCGCCAGCGCGCATATCCTTACGAACAGATTAATCATACTGCCTATCTGAACGCTCTGGAACAGGCACGACAACTCCGGGATGAAGCCGGAAGCAATCGAAGCGACGGTATCTGGGAGTTTGCCGGTCCGGTGAACACGGGTGGCCGCATCACCGATGTGGAGATGCATCCGTCAGACCTCAACACCATTTATCTTGGCGCTGCATCCGGAGGGGTTTTCAAATCAACCGATGCCGGAATTACCTGGCAGCCTGTTTTTGATGATGCCTTAAGTTTGTCCGTCGGCGATATCGCCATTGCACCCTCCGATCCTGATATTTTGTATGTGGGAACCGGCGAAGCCAATGCAGGTGGCGGATCGCTGGCCTACGACGGCGTGGGGGTTTACAGATCGGAAGACGGCGGCCAGACCTGGCAACACAAAGGTTTGGAAGAAAGCCGGAATATCGGACGAATGGTAGTTGACCCCCGCGACCCGGATGTGGTGTATGTGGCTGCCATGGGCAACCTGTTTGCCGACAGTCCCGACCGGGGAATTTACAAAACCACCAACGGCGGCGACACCTGGGAAAACGTTTTGTTTGTCTCCGACTCCACCGGAGCCATTGACGTGGCCATCAACCCGGAAAATCCCGATACGCTGTATGCAGCCATGTGGGAAAGGGTGCGCCGTCCCAATCGCAGAAGTTATGGCGGCCCCACTTGCGGCATTTACCGCACCTTTGACGGTGGCACTACCTGGCAGGAACTGACCAACGGATTGCCCACGCTCGCTGAAGACAAAGGCAGGATAGGTATTGACATTTCTGCTTCTGACCCCAACATTCTGTATGCCATCTATGCCGACAGCATCGGATATATGAAAGGCGTTTACAAAACATTTGACGGTGGCGACACCTGGATTCAGACCAATGACGGTGGCTTGTCGGGTGCTTATTATTCCTATGGCTGGTGGTTCGGACGCATTAAAATTGATCCGGTTGATCCCGACATTGCTTTTGTCATCGGGTTTACCCTTTATCGTACAAAAGACGGCGGCAATTCCTGGACGGATGTTTCCGGATGGGATGTGCATGTGGACCAGCACGGATTGTACATCCATCCGCTGAATCACAATTTTATGGTGCTGGGCAACGATGGCGGGCTTTATCTCTCTTATGACGGCGGCAACTCATGGAACTGGAACAAAACCATCCCCATCACACAGTTTTACACTTGCGAAGTTGACCATCAGATGCCGTGGCGTTTGTATGGTGGAACGCAGGATAACGGAACGAACAGAACACCAACTGGCGCCCTTGACGACTGGGAAATGATCTACGGCGGTGACGGATTTTATGTGCTTGTTGATCCGTTGGACAACAATTACATTTATGCCGAATATCAGTACGGCGGGCTGGGCAGATCAACCAACGGCGGATGGAGTTTTTCGGACGCAACTTCCGGTATCAGCCAAAGCGACCGTTTCAACTGGAATTGCCCGTTGGCATTCGACCCGTCCGATCCTAAAACACTCTATTTCGGAACCAACCGGCTTTATAAAACGGTGAACCGGGCTGTTTCGTGGTTCCCCGTAAGCGGCGATTTAACCGACGGCGACCAGCCCGGAAACCTGGCTTACAATACATTGACAACCATTTCTGTATCGCCGGTAAATACGGATATCATTTACACCGGTTCGGACGATGGAAATGTTTATGTCACTCAGGACGGTGGGCAGACCTGGCAAAATATTTCTGCCGGACTGCCCAAACGGTGGATCACCCGGGTGGCTGCCGACCCTGTGGAAGAAACAACGGCTTATGTGACAATTTCCGGGTACCGCTGGGATGAGTTCATGCCCCATGTATTCAGGACGGAAGATCTGGGACAAACATGGGAAGACATTTCAGCCAACCTGCCCGAAGCGCCGGTCAATGACATTATTGTTGATCCCGGAAATAGCCAGGTGCTTTTTGTGGCAACAGACGTTGGCGTTTATGTAACCTGGAACGGTGGAACTGATTGGGAAATGCTTGGTGACAACCTGCCCAACGTGGTGGTGAATGACCTGGATTACCATCAGCCCACCAACAAACTGATTGCCGCAACTTACGGAAGGTCTCTTTATACTTATGATCTGGAACAGGACACGCTCACCTCAACTGCTGAAATATCTGATGAAGCAGGGATTGTTATTTTTCCCAATCCTTTCAGCAATGAGATAACCATTGACTTTCAAAAAATAATCCCTGTTGATAATATTCTGATTACTGACCTTTCGGGGAAAGTCGTCAGGCATATAGGACAGAAAGGCATACCCAAATCAACAGGAAGAATCATCTGGAATGGCATGGACGAAACCGGGGAAAAGCTACCTGCCGGGATTTATGTTTGTGTCATCCAAACCGGAAACAAAACCATTTCAAGAAAGATTGTTAAAAAGTAACTTCAAAACCGGCTTATGAAAACACCTCTGTTCGGAAAAACCTTAAGCGAATTGGCTGACATTGTCAAAGACCTGGGGCTGCCCGGGTTTACGGCAGGACAGATCGCCAACTGGCTATATAAGAATAAGGTGTCTTCCATTGACGGAATGACCAACCTGTCGAAAAAAGCCAGAGCGCTGCTGAATGAGCAATACACTATCGGGCTGGAACCGCCGGTCAATGTTCAGGTTTCATCCGACGGAACAAAAAAATACCTTTTCAGAGCCGGCGGCGGTTATATCGAGTCGGCTTTTATTCCTGAAGAAAAAAGAAGCACCCTTTGCGTTTCGTCACAGGTGGGTTGCAAGATGCGGTGTCTGTTCTGCATGACGGGGCGGCAGGGCCTGCAGGCCAACCTGACTTCCAATCAGATACTGAATCAGATTGAAAGCTTGCCCGAACGCGACCGGCTCACCAACATTGTTTACATGGGCATGGGCGAGCCGTTGGATAACCTGGATGAGGTGATGAAAAGTCTGGAAGCGCTTACTTCCGACTGGGGTTACGGTTGGAGTCCCCGGCGAATCACGGTATCCACCATCGGGATTGTCCCCGCCATGAAACATTTCCTCGAAAACAGCCGCTGTCATCTTGCCGTCAGCTTGCACACCCCTTTTGAAAGCGAACGCAAAATGCTGATGCCCGTCAGCCACAAATATTCTGTTGCCGACATCCTGAACGAGATAAAAAGCCACGACCTCGGCAGGCAGCGCAGGATTTCATTCGAATACATCGTTTTCAAAGGGCTTAACGACACACCCCGCCACGTAAAAGAGCTGGCACGTATCCTGAACGGCATCCGCTGCCGTATCAATCTCATCCGTTTTCATCAGATACCCAACACGCCGTTGGAGACCACCGACGAGCAGCGGCTTCAGGAATTCAGGGATGCCCTCAACGCCAAAGGCATCACCACCACCATCCGCGCCTCCCGCGGTCAGGACATTGACGCTGCCTGCGGATTGCTTTCTACGAAAGAGTTGGAATCCCCAACCCGCTGAACGGGCCATCGGGCGGGCATTTGCAAAGGCGGCTTTCAGCGGGTCGAAATAGAAATTCTTTTTAAACCCCGATAAAATATTTCATTTTTTCAAGTATAATTGAAAATTATCATATTTTTACAAAATATTCAAGTATAGCTGAAAATATGAAAAAAGTATTTGAAAAAATAAGACAATATAATGTTTGGGATACGGGAAGTATTCACACCGGTTTTGAGCGGACGGCTTACATTGAAAAACTTTCGGGGTATGTCGGCTCGAAATTGGTAAAGATTTTAATCGGACAGCGACGAGTGGGGAAAAGTTATCTGTTACGCCAGATAATCAATTATTTGTTGGTCGAGAAAAATGTAAACCCAAAGAACATCTTTTATGTAAACAAAGAATATACGGCATTTGACAAAGTGAAAAATGCCCGTGACCTTGAAGACCTTTTTCAGATTTACGAAATGGAACTGAACGTTTCGGGGAAAATATATCTCTTTCTCGACGAGATTCAGGATGTAGAACAATGGGAAAACTTTGTAAACTCTTATGCACAGGATTTCACGGCAGATTATGAGTTTTTTATCACGGGTTCCAATTCCAAACTGTTGTCCGGCGAACTGGCAAGTTTGTTGTCGGGACGTTACGTGCAATTTGAAATTTTTTCATTTGGTTTCGAAGAGTTTACAAACTATAAACAACTGCCCGTTAACAAAGAAACTTATCTGAAATATTTGCAAACGGGGGGACTGCCGGAATTGTTGCGCCTGCAGGATGATGAAATCCGGCAGCATTATGTGGAAAGTTTAAAAAACACGATCATACTTAAGGATATTGTCTTGCGGCATCAGATAAAGGATGTATCTTTATTAGAGGATATTTTTAAATTTTTAACCGTCAATGTTGGAAATCCTGTCTCGGTGGCAAGCATTGTGGCTTATTTCAAAAGTCAACAAAAGAAAACAAATTACGAAACGGTCTCCTCCTATTTGCATTATTTGAAGAATGCCCTAATTTTTCACGAAGTGGAGAGATACAGACTGCGGGGTAAAAAAGTTCTTGGAGGAATTCGGAAATATTATTTAAATGATCTGGCTTTTAAGAATTACCTGTTCGGGTACTATCCTTCCGATATCGGGTACAATCTTGAGAACCTCGTTTATCTGGAATTGAAACGTAAAGGATATAAAATACATATTGGCCAGCTGGATGCGCAGGAAATAGATTTTGTTGCGATAAAAAAAGATAAAACCATTTATCTTCAGGTAGCTTATTTATTAAGTTCGGAAAAAACCATCGAACGGGAATTTGGCAACCTGTTGAAAATAAAAGACAACCACGAAAAAATGGTCATTTCACTGGACGACATTCAATTTTCCGGTTACGAAGGCATTAAACACTTCCGTCCGTGGGAACTGGAAGGGCAGATATGACAGAGCTTCCAAACCCTGACCTGCTTAACGGGCCACCGGACAGGCATTCGCCAAGGCAGCTTTCAGCGGGTCGAAAAACCGGCATTTTAAATGCTGATAATAAATCCGTCCAAGTTGCGCTGTGCTAAACGAGAATGGGACTGGCCGGTCTGGAAGATTTGTGCGAGAAAAAAAATTCTCATTCATTAAATTTTGTATTAATTTTGTCCTGTAAATTCAATGAACATGTCTTTCTGCATCCCGCAAATACGGTTGGCCCATACTTCTTCGGGCAAAGCGCTTTACGAGTGCTGGATGTTCTATGCCTTTTAGTTTTTTCACGCAGAGTCGCCAAGCCGCCAAGGGTTTAAAGCTGTTTTTTTTCTTTTTTAAATAATTGTTTCTTTGCGCCTTTGCGCCTTTGCGTGAGACCGGATCTCGCGGAAATACCAACCACCAAACTTTAAACATCAAACTTCAGACTTTAAACTCATGAAAGGTATCATCTTCGACATAAAACACTACGCCATCCACGACGGCCCCGGTATCCGGCAGACCATCTTCATGAAGGGCTGTCCGCTGGGTTGCTGGTGGTGCCATAATCCCGAAAGCCGGTCAAAAGAAATCATTAGTTACACCAAGGAGGAAAAGATTGACGGGCAGATTGTGGAAAAAGAGGAAACGGTGGGCTGTCAATATACGACGGATGAACTAATGAAAATCATCGAAAAAGATACTGTCTTTTTTGAGGAGTCGGGGGGAGGCGTAACCTTCTCCGGCGGCGAACCGCTTTTGCAGTTTGATTTCCTGCTGGAAATGCTGAAAACATGCAAAAAACGGGACATCAACACCTGTGTGGACACCACTGGTTTTACCGACCCGGAAAAGCTGAAGGCCATTGCCCCATACACCGATCTGTTCCTTTTCGACCTGAAACACATGGATGACAAGGAGCACATCGAATACACCGGTGTCAGCAACCGGAAGATACTGGACAACCTGAAAATGCTTGACGAAATGGGTAAACAGGTTCAAATCCGTTACCCATTGATACCGGGCATGAACGACGACGAGAGCAACCTGTTGAGGATGCTCGGCTTCCTGAACAGGCTGAAACACAAGTATCCCGTGAGCATATTGCCGTATCATAAGATCGGCAGTCACAAGTACAAGCGTTTCGGCCTGGAGTACAAAATGAACGGCACAAAAGAGCCGGATAAAGAACATGTTGAAACAATAAAAAAAATGTTTGAAAACGCCGGATTTGAGGTGACGGTGGGCGGATGACCCCGGCCCGCACCCGGCTAACCCCAAATCAGTAATTGCACGCAGAGACGCCAAGGCGCAAAGATGATTTATAAAATAAAATACAATAAACTTTTTCTCTGCGACTTTGCGTGAAAAAAGAATAAACCATGAACGAAAGAATAAAAAAACTCCGCGACCAAAGCCAGCACGCCATCCCGCACATATCGGCGGAAAGGGCGTTGCTTGTCACTGAATTTTACAAGAGTGACCTGGCACAGCAGGTGTCGGTGCCCGTCCGCAGGGCGCTGGCGTTTAAACACATCCTGGAAAACAAAAAGATCTGCATTAATGACGGTGAGCTGATCGTCGGTGAAAGAGGTTCTGCTCCGAAAGCAGTCCCCACTTATCCCGAAATCACGCTCCATTCGCTCGAAGATTTAAAAACGCTGGACACACGGCCGAAAGTGTGGTTCAGAGTGGATGACGAAACCATGAACATTTACCGCGATGTGATCATTCCTTTCTGGAAAGGGAAATCAAACCGTGACCTGATCTTCAAAAATCTGGATAAAGAATGGCACGATGCCTATGCTGCCGGTGTGTTCACCGAGTTTCAGGAGCAGCGGGCACCGGGACATACTGTCCTCGGGAAAAAAATGTTCCGGAAAGGATTCCTTGACCTGAAAAAGGAGATTGCCGAAGCCATGGACCAACTCGACTTTTTCAATGACCCGGAAGCATACGAAAAGCGCGAAGAGCTGAAAGCCAT
Organism: Bacteroidales bacterium; assembly: GCA_029933225.1. GTDB lineage: Bacteria > Bacteroidota > Bacteroidia > Bacteroidales > F082 > JAADID01. Next base: position 10,403 of record JAOZOO010000078.1, read on the forward strand.
GGACATTGCCGCCGATGCCATCATCCGGTTTGCGGAACGGCATGCCGACGAGTTGGAAAAGCTGGCAGCAGCAGAAAAAGACGAAAACCGGAAAATCGAGCTGATGCAGATGGCAGCTATTAGCCGCAAAGTACCTGCTCATGCTCCGGAAACATTCCACGAGGCATTGCAGCACTACTGGTTTATCCACGTCGGTGTGATCACTGAAGTGAACCCGTGGGACAGCTTCAACCCCGGCCGGCTCGACCAGCATCTGCTGCCGTTTTACGAAAAAGAAACAACAGCAGGTACGCTGACCGAAGAAATTGCCAAAGAGTTGCTGTCCTCATTCTGGATCAAATTCAACAACCATCCGGCGCCGCCGAAGATCGGTGTGACTGCCAAGGAAAGCAGCACCTACACAGATTTTGCCCTGATCAACCTGGGCGGCGTAAAAGAAGACGGCTCGGATGCAGTGAACGAAATGACATACATTCTGTTAGATGTGATCGAAGAGATGCGGCTGCTCCAACCCAGCTCCATGATCCAGGTGAGCAAAAAGAATCCCGACCGTTTCATCAAGCGGACGGCACGCATCATCAAAACCGGTTTCGGGCAGCCCTCGGTGTTCAATACCGACGCCATCATCCAGGAACTGCTCAACCAGGGGAAATCGCTGATTGATGCCCGCAACGGCGGCGCCAGCGGATGCGTGGAAACCGGTGCTTTCGGGACGGAAAGCTACATCCTGACCGGTTATTTTAACCTGACTAAAATCTTTGAGATTACACTCCACAACGGCACCGACCCCATGACCGGCAAAAAAATCGGGCTGGAAACAGGCGACCCGCGGGAGTTTCAAAGTTTTGACGAACTCATTGAAGCATTCCGGAAACAGGTGCAGTATTTTGCCGATATCAAGATCAAGGGCAACAACATCATTGACCGGGTGATCGCGTCCAACATACCCGTGCCGTTCCTGTCGCTGCTGATTGACGACTGCATTGTAAACGGAAAGGATTACAACAACGGCGGCGCAAGATACAATACCAGCTACATACAGGGTGTGGGGCTGGGCAGTCTGACGGATATACTGACTTCGCTGAAATTCAATGTGTTTGACGAGAAGAAATATACGATGCAGGAGCTGCTGGATGCCACGGCAGCCAACTTTGAAGGTTATCTGGAAATGCGGGAGCACCTCATCAACAACACCCCCAAATACGGCAACGATGATGATTATGCTGACGAGCAGGCCGTGACGATTTTCGAGATATTTTACAACACTGTGAACGGCAGGCCCAACACCAAAGGCGGTCATTTCCGCATCAATATGCTGCCCACCACCTCGCATGTGTATTTCGGCAGTGTGACGGGAGCCACACCCGACGGGCGGCTGGCACGCAAGCCGCTTTCGGAAGGGATTTCCCCATTCCAGGGTGCCGATCGCAAGGGGCCATCCGCTGTCATCAAGTCGGCGGCCAAGATAGACCACCTGCGCACAGGTGGCACGCTGCTCAACCAGAAATTCACCCCGTCACTGTTAGAGGATGAAAAAGGGCTGGATTCGCTGGTGCAGTTGATCCGTTCCTATTTCCGGATGGACGGTCATCACATCCAGTTCAATGTGGTAACGGCGGAAACGCTGCGCAAAGCGCAGAAACACCCGGAGGATTACAAAGACCTGATCGTCCGTGTGGCCGGTTACAGTGACTATTTCAACGACCTCGGCGAAGAACTCCAGGACGAGATCATCCGCCGGACGGAGAATGTGGAATTCTGACCGATATGTACCTGGTTTAAGATGAACGCATCTATCAGGGTACAAAGTATCTTATACCAATTGTATTTTAAAATGCGCCAAAAGTGCATTTTGATTTGTAATCGGTATTAAAATAAAAAGCAGGGGAGGAAGAAATTTAACATGAAAGTTTCCTGTCCGTTGTTTTGAGCATTTCTAACCGCAGCATGTTCAGGGCAGCGAGTGCCGACCGGCGGATGTTTCGCCAGCGGTGTTCGCCGAAATGAAACAATTTGGATTCAATGCCTTCGGGCGTGGCAACGGCAATCCATACCGTCCCCACCGGTTTTTCCTTTGTCCCTCCGTCAGGGCCGGCAATACCGGATACGGCCATGCTGTAATCGGTGCCGAGTTTCTTTTTAATTCCGGCAGCCATTTGCTCAACAACCTGCTGGCTTACCGCACCGTATTTTTCCAAATCTTCCACGCTGACACCCAACTCGTTTATTTTCACTTCATTGGCATACGATATTACCGAACCGGTGTAATACCTTGAACTTCCGGCAATGCTGGTGATCAGGTGGGCAAGATAGCCGCCCGTGCAACTTTCGGCAGTGGAAACACTCTGTTTTCTTTCCACAAGCATGTTGCCGACTACCTCCTCAAGCGTTATTTCATCATAACCGTAAATCAGTTGAGGTATGTATTTATGAAGCTTTCGGCAATATTCATTGACTTCTTCCTGTAATGCTTCCCTGTCTTTTCCCCATGCCGTCAGCCGCAGCCGCACAATACCGGGTTGCGGCAGGTAGGCCAGCCTGATGTGTTCAGGCAGCCCGTCTTCCCACTCTTTGATGATCTCCGACATGAAAGATTCCCCCATCCCGGTGGTCATGATGGTTTTGTGGATGATATACCCCAGCTTGTATTTTTCCATGAGTCTGGGTAAAACCTGATCCGTCATCATCGGTTTCATCTCGAAAGGTACGCCGGGCATGGAGACGATGACCTTTCCGTTTTTCTCGAACCACATCCCGGGAGCAGTGCCGTTGTTGTTTTCGAGAGGAGTGCAATTTTCGGGTATCTCCGCCTGTTCCCGGTTCAGATCGGTCATGCCGATATTCATGGAAGCAAAAAAGGCCTTCACTTTTTCGAAAGTGGGTTCATGAAACACCATCCCCACACCAAAATAACGGGCAAGGGTCAGCTTGGTGATGTCATCTTTTGTCGGCCCGAGTCCACCGGTCATCAAAACGATGTCGGCCCGTTTCAATGCATCATCCAGGGCTTTCCGGATATCATTCTCTTTATCGGAAATGGTGGCAATGTGAACAACACGGATTCCTGATTTGCTCAGCTCCGCAGCCATCCAACTGGCATTGGTGTTTACCACCTGCCCGATCAATAATTCATCGCCAATGCTAATGATTTCGGCTTTCATATACCTGAGTTTTTATACATTTGGCCGTCAGGCCATACTTTATTCTGAATTCTGAGGTTTATTTATTTTTACAAAATTATTCAAATTAACAGAGAAACAAATGAAGAAGGCGGAATTGGTATTAAATACAGAAGGGTCAGTATATCATTTGAAACTAAAACCGGGTGATGTGGCCAAGACTGTTTTCCTGGTCGGCGACCCGGCGAGAGCCAGAATCATATCCACTTTCTTCGATGAAGTTGAACTTCAGCAAAGTAACCGGGAGATCAATACTTTTACGGGATATTATAAAGGAAAAAGAATGAGTGTCCTTTCCACGGGTATGGGTACTGACAATATCGAGATCGTCGTGAATGAACTGGATGCACTTTTCAATATTGATTTTGAAACCAAATTGCCGAAGCAGGAAACGGTCTCCGTAAATCTGATCAGAATAGGTACTTCAGGAGGATTACAACCTGATATTCCCGTAAACGACTCATACATTGTTTCAAAATACGGACTGGGACTTGACGGGCTGGCCTATTTTTATGAAAAAGGCCCGTTGGTTATGGAGAGGGAACTTACCTCCAGCTTCATCAATCAGATGGAATGGGACAGGGATTTACCCAAGCCTTATGCAGTAAAAGGTTCATCGAAATTGCTGGAGGTCATCGGCGGAAACTGGCGCAAAGGCATCACCCTGACGGCACCCGGGTTTTATGCCCCGCAGGGCCGGGAACTGCGCCTGAAGGTTACGGACAATACGATCATTGACAGGGCTCGAAACTTTAAATATTCGGGAGATCAGGTGACTAATTTTGAGATGGAAACTTCTGCATTGTACCTGCTGGCAGCCATGCTGGGGCATCATGCCGTCACCGTTTGCGACATCATTGCCAACCGGATCACCGGTGAGTTCAACCAGAATTATCATGCGAGCATGGAAAGGTTGATCAAAGAAGTACTTGAGAGAGCTACAGCGCTTTAAAAGCCGTTGGCTCCTGTTTTCACAAATGGGACACCTGACAATTTAGATATAATCGTACCGTATGTAAGTTTCCACAAACTAATTTAGATGTCTATTTCTTTGTCCGGCAACAAAGAAACAGACAAAAGAAAATGCCACCAAAACGAAGCTTCCACGCGCTCTGATGAAATGCAACGAAAACCGGCAAGGTAGGCAGATAAAAACGCTTGCCCGCAATCCCATGCAAAGGTTTTTCT
>JAOZOO010000359.1 GCA_029933225.1 Bacteroidales bacterium
CTGTACGGCGAGTATTCCAAAAAATCGGAAAACCCCGGAATTGCTTATTTTGAGAACTTCAACATCATGGCTTATCACCTGTCAAATAATTTTTCCGTTATTCCCGATACGACCAATCTGATGATCCGGCTGAATACGAAGGTTATGGGAGATGCCCGGATGGATGCCACTATCTGGTTCCCGCTTTTAAGCATGAAAAATGAGTTTTCGCTGACGGCCAGTTCCGAAAAGATGGATATGACAAAACTGAGCCGGCTTACCGAAAATATCCTGGGAATTTCCATCGTCAGCGGAAAAGGACGGATCGTGTACTCGGATATAAAGGGTGATAACAACGAGTCGTCGGGCATCATGCTGTTCAAATACCGGAAGTTTAAGCTGAAGATGTACGACACTGAAAAATCGAAGGTCAGCTCCGGATTTTTTGCCCCCATGTTCAATTTTATGATTAACGGCCTGATGATCAAATCTTATAATCCCCGTTTTGCCCGCACACCGAGAAAAGGTATTATCTATTACGAGAGAGATTCACAGCGATCGATCATCAACTATCTTTGGAAAAGCCTGTTGAGCGGTATGCTTTCCACGATGGGGATCAACACCAAAGAACAACGCCAGCAGAAAAAAATCATTAAAAAAGAGGAGCACTGAAAAAGTTTTTGGAAATATTAGGCCCGGGTTTGTTGTATGCGGGTGCGGCGGTGGGCGTATCCCATCTCGTGCAATCCACACGTGCAGGTGCCATGTTCAACTTTGACCTTGCCGTCGTGCTGATCCTGGCCAATCTGCTGAAATATCCTTTTTTCGAGTTTGGCCCCCGCTATGCCATTGCCACAGGATCGAACCTTGTGGACGGCTACCGGAAGATCGGTCTCTGGGCCGTGATCCTTTTTGCTGTACTTACCGTCATGTCCATGTTTGTCATTCAGGCGGCGGTAACGGTGGTGACGGTGGGCTTGCTGGCTTACATCCTGAACCTGACCGTCAACATAACCACTTTGAGCATCGTTATTTTGCTGAT
>JAOZOO010000360.1 GCA_029933225.1 Bacteroidales bacterium
TGGTAGCGAAATAAATACCGGAATTTTTCTTTTAGTTTGCTTCCACACTTTCCTCGCCCAGAAGCACGGGTGTATATTGACCGGAGCCGGAAGAATTATACTGATACAAGCTCACAACATCAAGTTGCGAACCTGTCCAGGCAGCCGGGTTGATGGTAAGAAAAGTCCTCACTTTATAGTCCGATGCATCTTCATCAAGCCAGGATCCTGAATTTGCATAAACGTTCAGGATTTCTCCGGCCGCCACATAAGTTTTCAATTCGGGCTGATGTGTATGTCCGAAAGCAATAACCTTGTAGGTCACCGGTGCAGGGGGCTGAAGGATGTACTGGGTCATTGCTGCACTCCACAGGTCGCTGTGTCCGTTCCAGATGGCATGGAAACAACATTCGGTCGGTACCGGTACCTTATTTTTTGTCTGAGTTTCAGGCCACAGCTCCTCAATGTTTTCGGCATACATTTTTTTTGCACCGTTAAATGACATGGGATTTGAATAATCGTCAATTCCACCCATCAGAATATTTGCCGAATCGTCCTGGGGTAAAGGCATGTCAAAATGAGCGATGGTGTAAAGATAGGCAAGCGTCCAGGCGGTTTTAAACTCAAAAGAACCGCTTGTCTGATTTGCACTTTTAAGAATATTCCCCTGATCCATCATCCCCTGTGCATATAGCCGCGAAACAAAATATCCGGGTGGCAATTCATGACCCGGGTTGACAAGTGATTGAGGGCAGTTGAAAAAATCGTAACGATGGCCGTGTTCCATGATGATTTCCTCCGTCGGGGAATAATAGCCCAGCCCAGGCGTTTCATCCTTCCCCGCCCACGTTGTGTTGGGAATCAGCTCTTCCATCATCTCGCGGGTCAATAACATATCATGATTTCCCGGAACATATATCAGCTCGATTTTATCATTTAATGCAATTGCTTTCAGCCTGCTGATGATCCCGGTATTGACCGGATTGTTAACCACGGCATGAAAATAATCGCTTGTACTGTTTATGTTGAGTTGCGG
>JAOZOO010000361.1 GCA_029933225.1 Bacteroidales bacterium
TTTTTCGTCGGCCTGGTCAATTCATTATTTTTATTTTTTCTATCTTGCTGCCCTTTAAAGCAAATTGATGAGAATAGCCATTACCGGTGCGAGCGGCCATGTGGGAGCCAATGTCAGCAGGATGTTACTGGAGAAAAAAGATGTGGACCTCCGGTTGTTGCAACACCGTCACAGCAAAGCCATCGAAGGACTGAATGCAGAGGTCATTCATGGTGATCTGGAAAAACCGGAAACGCTGGAACCCTTTTGTAAAGATGTTGATGTTATCATTCATCTTGCCGCCAAAATATCCATCGGAAACAATTCATTTGAAAGTTTAAAGGAGGTCAATCTCGATGGAACCAGGAACCTGGTCAATGCGGCAAAAAAGGCCGGTGTCAGGAGATTCATTCACTTTAGCACCATTCATGTTTTCGAACATGCTCCCCCGGATGAAGAAATGGATGAATCAAGGCCTTTGATCAAAGATTCACCTTTGGCTTACGAAGTCACTAAATCCATGGCTGACGAATGGGTCTTGCAACAGCAGTCCGAAAATTTTGATGTGATCATACTCAACCCGACGGCAATCATCGGCCCATTCGACTTTGAACCTTCCCTGCAGGGATCGTTCATCATCAGACTTTACAATAATGCATTACCCGGCCTGGTTCCGGGAGGCTACGACTGGGTGGATGTGCGGGATGTTTGCAAAGCTGCGATATCCGCCATTAACAAAGGAAAACCCGGCGAACGGTATTTTCTTTCAGGTCATTATGTTTCTGTTGTTGATTTTGCAAACATTTTGTCGGAAGTCAGCGGGAAAAAAATTAAAAAGACGGTTCTGCCTTTGTGGCTTGCTTATATGGGTGTGCCATTCATTAAACTTTGGTCCAAATTACGTAACGAGGAGCCGCTTTATACAAACCAGTCACTTTCTATCTTGCAATCGGGGAATAAAAAAATAAGCAGTATTAAAGCCAAAAACGACCTTGATTTTGAACCCAGGCCAATAGCCGAAACGCTGAAAGA
>JAOZOO010000015.1:0-8021 GCA_029933225.1 Bacteroidales bacterium
AGCATCCCCTCTCTGTTCCCTACATACCCCCTCCATTTCTCAATCACTAACCGCATGTCTTCGGGGAGTTCTGAGTCGAAGAACATTTTCCTGCCGGTGGATGGATGGATAAACCCAAGTGATTTGGCATGAAGCGCCTGACGGGGTAAAAGTTTAAAACAATTCTGAATAAACTGCCTGTATTTGCTAAAAGTGGTTCCCTTCAGTATCTGGTCACCGCCGTATCGTGTATCATTGAACAAAGGATGGCCGAGGTATTTGAAATGGGCGCGTATCTGGTGTGTACGGCCGGTTTCCAGGCGACATTCCACGAGGGTAACATAACCAAAACGTTCCAGCACTTTGTAGTGCGAAACGGCCTCTTTACCATATTCTCCTTCCGGAAAAACAGTCATCACCCGGCGGTCTTTCAAACTGCGTCCGATATGGCCTTCGATGGTGCCTTCTTCCTGTTCCACATCGCCCCATACCAGCGCCTGGTATGACCTTTCCACCGTGTGATCAAAAAACTGTTTGGCCAGTCTGGTCTGGGCTTCTTCGTTTTTCGTCACAAGCAACAAGCCCGACGTGTCTTTATCAATCCGGTGCACAAGGTAGCCAAAACCATTTTCTATTTTTTGCCCGGTTTTTTCAAAATACCAGGCCAGCCCGTTCAGCAACGTTCCGTCCCAGTTTTCATGAGCAGGATGCACCACCATACCGGCCTGCTTGTTCACTACGATCACATCATTATCTTCAAAAACAACATCGAGCGGGATTTCCTGTGGCGTCACCTCCATTTCACGTGGCGGATAAGCCAGCACCACCGACACCACATCTCCGGGCCTGACCCTGTAATTGGATTTTACCGGCTTTTCATTTACCAGGATACTGCCTGCTTTTGCCGCCTGTTGTATTTTGTTACGGGAGACATTGGCAATGTGAAACATCAGGAATTTATCCACCCGCAATAACAACTGCCCCGGATCGGCCACAATGCGGTGATGTTCGAAAAGTTCACTGTTTTCTTCCGGAATTGAAGTTGGTTCAGGCATAGCCGGGAATTATACGATATTATTTTTTGCAGGCTCAAAGATAAGCCGCTTTGGGCAAACAACCGTTAACGGTGAATAAGAATTTTTCCGGTATAAACCCTGTTCCTGCTGAATACGCGTACCAGGTAAATCCCGCCGGGCAGGGTGGAGACGTTGATCCTGTTTCCGGTTCCGGTTTGACTCAATACCAGACTGCCGTAAATGCTATAAACAGATACCTGTGCTTCGGGATCGGGTTCAAGGTATTCAGGGTCAATCATAAACCAAGTTTGGGCAGGATTGGGATAAATCCTCAGCCGGTTCCGGTCTTGGGGCTGTGCATTTTCATCTGTACCCAGAACCATGTTTTGGCCCACGATGGGTCTGATCAGCAACGAGCCGGGAAAGATACTATTCTTCCATTCAGTCTGCACTTTATAGAATATCTTGTTGTTGTGGACATTGTTGGCGTCAAAACCTACATTCAGGCTGCCCGAGGCATATTGTTGCCAGCCAACGTAAAAAGTACCGGAAAGCAAAATAGGCTCATCAAACATGTAAGTGTAAAAATAGTAGAGGCCGTTTTTCCATTTGGGCTCCTGGTTTTGTTTGGTATAAATGATCTCTCCCGGCCTTCCGCTGTTGTCCTGGTAAACATTCAGATTAAAAAAGAACTGATTGGAGTTGTCAACGGTGCGGTTAAAATAAATCTGCACACCCCGTAAAGTATCGGGAACACTCAACGTAAACTGATAGGCGAGCAAAGCACCGGCGGGCTCCAGACCGTAACCGAATTCGGGCGTGCCGTCGTCATAAGCATAAAAATTATAAAACCCCTGCCGGTAGATCACCGAGTCCACCAGGATATTGGCCTGTGAGGAGTCGGAAATGTAATGTTTGATCAGATAGGAAGTCGTATCGCGCGTAACGTCAAAGTTAAACGCTTTCTTCACAGGCGGACAGGCATGGGCGGCGCCGCACGAAGTCCCGCACTGCTGAAAGCCGTAATCATAAAAGGGCGGCAGGTTACAATTCCCGCCGTTGTATGTATAACTGAAGTTGCCGTTTACCTGACTGACACGGTACAGATAGTTCGTATTATGCTCTATCTTGTCCATGTTGCTGATGTACATTTTGAAATCGGGTTTTAGCACATTGACCGGGGCATCCGCTTTGTATTGCCGGTAAGGCATTGCTTCATAATCTTTCAGAAATGACGGCGCTCTTTGTGAGAAAGTAAGCATCCGGTAAGTTGTATCGCCAATGCTGCGGTCGTAGTTGAGGTAAATGTAGTCCACATTCCACTGGTCCACATTGCTGCGCCACGAGGGGATGATGTCGTTGGCAATGCTGGCATAATTCCTGAAACGGAACCGGAACTTATCTGTAAAATATTTAACGCTGTCGATGCGGATCATCTTTTGCACAAAATATTTTCCCCCGTTTTTCAGCATGAAGGTATCGAGCGCCATGCCTTCCGTTTCCCAGACTTTGTCCCAGAATATTTCCGGCTCAAACACCGAATCACAGGGCACCCTGATAAAATCATCCCATGTCAGCGTTTGAAAGTTGATCATATAGATGTCAGGATTACAATCTGCGCCCGGCGCATAGACTGTATCTCCGGGACGCAAAGTATCGGACGGCCCCGACAGGTACATACTCACCGGAACCCATATTGAATCCAGGCGGGCAAACACCGAATCTCCTGTGGGATAAGCAAATTCAAGGATCAGCGTGTCCCACGGTTCCGGCTTGTCGCCAACCCCCTGGGGCTGGTAAAAAAAGCTGAAATAAATGGAATCTGCCGGCGTCAGGGCTTTGACGACAGGAACAAAAACCGAATCAAGGCGAATGGGATCCGACTGAAGTACATCCGCCTCGAATGGTATCCAGTCGGCATTTTGATAAACTTTCCCGAGGTAATCCAAAGCATCAAACGTGGCTGCCTGGTGATTGGGCGAATACAACGGAAAATCGGGATTTACAAATACCGAGTACGAAACCTCGTCCCACTTTGCTGTGTCAGGATAAACCTCTGATGTTGAAAAATCATCAAAAAAGGGCAGTGTCAACGGAGGTTTATCTCCATTCTCGCTGCAACCACAACCCTCCTGCCTGTCTGCTGTGATTTTCATCTTTTCCGCCTTTTGCTTCACGGCTTCATTGATCTGTAAACCCGAAAGAATCTCCTGCCCCGGAAGCAAAAAATAAAATGCTGTAAATATCAGTATGCCTGTTGTTTTCCTTATCATTTATCCCTGATGATGTTGTTCATAATTAAAGTGTCGATGGAGAGTGAATCCAGCAAAATCTGTTTGAGGTAATTATCAAAATCAAAATGTTCATCCGAACGATACCAGATATCCACTTTGTCACCGAGATTCAACATATTGTCTTTCATGGGTTGCGGCCTGGTTTTATATACCCGTGCGTGTGCCGTATCATCGGTATCGAGGAAATGTTCTTTTCCGACATTCAGGTAAGCAAAATGCAATGCCCGGCGGGCCTCATTCCTTTTCTTTCCCATCAGTACCGGCACAGGCACCGTGGTTGTGTATTCTCCCTTCCCCACAAGTAATTGTAGCGGCGTACCTTTGGCTATTTTTGTGCCGGGTTCGATGGGCTCGCCATTCACCATTTGGTCCACCACCGCATTCCGGGCAAAATATTCCACATATTCCAGCGTATCGACGGGCAGTTCCAGGGTTTCCAGATTGACAAGCGCCTGGCGAAGCGAAAGGTTGATCAAATCCGGCATGATGACCTCTTCGGGCATTTCCGAAACGATCGTCAGGTAAATATGCCGTCCCTGCTTAACATTTGATCCCGGAAAGGGATGTTGTGTAATGACCGTTCCCTTTTCCCGTCTGCGGTCATAAACGGAATCAATGACAACAAGATCGAAAAAATTATCATATCCTTTTTCGTGGAGTTGTTCCAGCGTAAGGCCGCTCATATCAGGGACTTTGTAAACTTCCCCATGCCGGGTGAACAGGTCCAGCGATACAACTGCCAGCCAGAAAATAACAAGCGCCAGGACAATGGCGATGAGCAGATGAATGTAAAATTTCTTCCGGGTTAAAAAATAAAAGAAGCCCATCCGTTATTTTTTTTAAAAAATACCTTGTCAACAGGAGTTAAACACATAACTTTGTTTGGGTAATATTATTGCCCTTTTAGGGCGCAAAGGTAAAAATTAAAAAGCATTCTCACTTCAATAATAAATCCTTTGGAATGAAAAATATAGCAATTGTATGTGGCGGCTATTCAGGTGAATACGTCATCTCGGTGAACAGTGCCAAAATGGCGGCCCGCAATATCGACCCCGGACATTATCACACATATCTCGTTTACATTACCCGGCAGGAATGGTATTATGAAAGCCCCGGCGGAGAAAAATATCCGGTGGACAAAAATGATTTCAGCGTCATATTGCCCGGCAGAAAGGTCAGATTCGATGGTATTTTCAATGCCATCCACGGCACGCCAGGCGAAGACGGAAAACTCCAGGGCTATTTTGATATCATGGACATCCCATACACTTCATGCAATGCTGCCACCTCTGCTTTGACATTCAACAAGTATTTGTGCAATCGTTTCGTCAATTCATTCGGAATTCCCACGGCGGCAGCCGTTTCGTACCTGAAAGGCGAAGAGGTTGACAAAAAAATGCTTGTCGATCAACTTGGTTTCCCCATGTTTGTTAAACCGGCTGAAAGCGGTTCCAGCGTGGGCATCACAAGGGTGATGGATGAAAGCGAGATTGACAATGCCATCCGTTTTGCCTTTGCCGAAAGCGACCGTGTGATCATCGAAGAAAACCTCGATGGCCGTGAGATCGCCTGCGGGGTTTTCAAGAAAGGGAAAGAGGTGATCGTGCTGCCGCTGACAGAAATCATCACACAAAACGACTTTTTCGATTACGAAGCCAAATATTCCGAAGGATTGTCCGATGAGATCACACCGGCTGACATTGAGGAAGACGCCGAAAAAAGTATCAAATCCATGTCGTCGTTTCTTTATCACGAAATGGATTGCCGCGGATTTGTCCGTTTTGATTACATGCTGACAAAAGATGGGCTGTACTTTATGGAAGTCAATACCATCCCCGGCATGTCGGAAGCCAGCATCATCCCGAAGATGGTGAAAACCTTCGGCATGAGTACGAAGGAATTTTTTACTTTGGCGGTGGATAATTTGTTTAAAACGTAATATAAAATAAAACTATGAAAAGAGTAGCCGTACTGGGCGCAGGATATGTGGTCAAACCCATGATTGATTATTTCATCGATCAATGTAAATACGAAACCATTGTAGCCACCCGCACCGTTTCCAAAGCCGAAAACATCATTGCAGGCCGCCCGCTTGGAAAAGCCGTAAGCTGGACAGCAGATCAGGTTGACCTGTTGGAGGAAATCGTTCAAGAAGCTGAAGTGGTCGTTGCCATGACACCGCGTTCCACACACAACATCATCGCCGAGATGTGCATCAAACACAGTACCCCGATGATCACCACCGACTTCAAACACCCGGAAATCGCCAAATACGACGAGGAAGCCAAAAAGCAAGGCACGCTGATATTGACAGAGCTGGGCGAAGACCCCGGCCTCGATAACATGGGGCTGAAACAGATGGTGGATGAAATCCATGCGGAAGGCGGAAAGATCACGGAAATCGTTTCTTACGGCGCAGGCATTCCCTCGTTTGAGCACAACCGCAACCCCTGGGGATACAAATTTTCGTGGGATCCCAACGGTCTGATGCGGTCGGCTGTCTCGCCCGCCACCTACCAGGTAAACGGCAAACCCATCGAGGCAACCGAAAAATTCAAACATCATCGCGTGGTGGACGTGCACGGTATCGGCACATTTGAAACTTACCCCAGCTCCGACAGCACACGTTACATTGGAGCTTTCGGACTGGACAAAAGCATTTCCATCTACAAAGGGCTGCTGCGGTTTTTCGGCTACTGCAACACCATGATCAACCTGCTGAAGGTAAAACTGATCGAAAATCACGAAATAAAGAATTTTGAAAACAAAACTTACGCACAGTTTGTCGCCGAACACATCGGGGCGGACGGAACGGAAAACATCAAAGAGAAATTTGCAAAACACATGAGCATGGATGTAAAAGACGATTTTGTAAAAAAGCTGGACTGGATCGGACTTTTCGACAATGTGCAGATCTCTCTGAAGGAAGGCACCAACTCAAATCTGCTGGTTGACCTGATGCTCAAGAAAATGGATTACAAACCCCACGAGAAAGACATGATCATCGTCCACAACGAGGTGACTGTCGGGTTCCCCGACCGGAAAGAAAAAAGGATTTCCAGCATGGTGGAAGAGGGTATCCCTTACGGCGACTCGGCCATGGCACGGGCGGTATCGCTCCCTCCGGCCATCGCCTCACGGCTGATACTCGAGGGAAAGATCACCGATACCGGCGTTTGCATGCCCATCACAAAAAATATCTACGAACCCATTTTGCAGGGAATGGAAGACTTTGGATTTGCATTTAAGAAAGAGACGATACTGCTGGATTAGTACCGGAACCAGAAACCGATTAAAAGTCTGTTTTAACCGTCAGGCAACTATTCACCTGTAATAAATGTCAATATCTTTACCGACTGCAACAATCCGACGTTTGAAAAAGTTATTGTTATATGTTTTCCTTCTTTGCTCATTCACTTTGACGGGGCAGATATTCAAATCAGGCACTGTTCATGATTATTATTCGCACACCAGTCTCGACAGTGTAAAAGTCACCTCTCTTATACTGGACACCATAGTCATGACAGACCGGTCAGGGCGTTTTATCATACCGACGCCTCCGGGGTATTATGACACACTGGTTTTCACACGTCCCGGGTATTATCCTTTTGTCCGGGTGACCAAAAAAGCCGGTTATCGTATCAACCTGATACCCCGCACCGTGGAGATTGACACGATCTGCTATCCGAGTTATAAAAAGAACCGCCTGCTCCAGGGAACCATCGTTGAAAAATACCTGAAAAAACCGGTGGCAGGCGCTTCCGTTCGGCTATGGAACGACCAACTTATTGCATGGTCTGACCGTTACGGTAAGTTTTCGGTTGGAATACCGCGCAGCACAAAAATGCTGAAAATCTCCCATCCCGACTATGAACCACAAATGGTTGAATTTAAGCGGGGCACACCGATGATAGTGGTCAAAATGTTACTCAGAAAGGGATTGGCAGACACCACATGGAAAACTTACAATAATATGTTTGCCCTGCTTCCGCTGGAGATTGCAACCGGCAGTATCGGGTTATTTTACCAGCATTTTGTAAAATTACGCCATGCGGTGGGTGTTTATTCGTCTGTTTACCTGTTTGGGTACGGACATGCTTTATTCAGCGGTGGCACAGCGAAGTACAAAGGATTTAAGCTGTCGCCGTCTTACCGGTTCTATGTCTGGAGAAACGTTAAAACCGGCGGTTATATTCAGGGGAAGGTAACTGTGGGATATTTTAATTTTTCCAAATTGTATTATACCTGGGATGTTGATTCAAGATACGGGGAATACCGGTCGGAACAATTTTGGAATGCAGGATTTGGTGTTGCCTGGGGCTGGTCGATGAAACTTCCCAAATCCAATCACGGGGTTTTCAACATTACGGTCGGCTATCAGTATTTTACAATGTCCGTACCTCCCACTACATACAGTCCTCATTACGGAACGCTGGATGTTCAGAGCGGCTGGTGGTATTTTGTCGGCCCGGGAAGCCGTTTTGAAGTCAAACTCATGTTCGGCGGAATTTTTTAAGCGTCATTTTGTCACCTTTTGAGACAGTCGGCAGTCAGCAGTCCACAGTCGGCAGTCAGCAGTCCACAGTCGGCAGTCGGCAGTCGGCGTCAACCCCGCAACCTGCAACCCGTAACCTGTAACCCGCATCCAGTCATCAGTCTTCAGTCCACAGTCTTCAGTCCACAGTCTTCAGTCTCATGTCTCTCAGTCTCATATCTCATAGTCTCATGTCTC
>JAOZOO010000015.1:8121-10477 GCA_029933225.1 Bacteroidales bacterium
TCCACAGTCTTCAGTCTCATGTCTCTCAGTCTCATATCTCATAGTCTCATGTCTCCCTGTCTTCCATCCAATTATCCAACCATCCAAACTTCCACCATTCCAATATTCCATCCAAGCATCCAGCTACCCACCATTCCACCAACCCATTGCAACCATTACAACCACTGCACCCACTGTAACAATTCCACCATTCCATCCCTCCTTTACCATTATACCTCTATTCCCCTTATACTCTCCCCCTCCCCTCCCCTGGCACACCATTTGATAAGCCCCTTTGAAACAAAAAAGAAAGAACTTATGACAATGGAAAAAGGAACAATAGACATCAAAACGGAAAACATATTTCCGATCATTAAAAAATATTTGTATTCCGACCATGAAATTTTTCTGCGGGAGTTGATATCCAACGCAGTGGATGCCACTCAAAAACTGAAAACGCTGGCATCGTCAGGTGTTTTTAAGGGTGACCTCGGCGACCTGACCATTCATGTGGAAGCGGATAAAAAGAAAAAAACACTGACAGTGCGCGACCGTGGTATCGGGATGACAGCCGATGAGGTGAAAAAATACATCAACCAGATCGCTTTGTCCAGCGCCGAAGAATTTGTCAAAAAATTCAAAACCAAGACCGAAGCAGAAAAGAATGCCATCATCGGACATTTCGGCCTCGGGTTTTATTCGTCATTTATGGTTTCCGAAAAAGTGGAGATCAGAACCAAGACTTATAAAAAAGGTGGAGCCACAAAAGCTGTCCGCTGGGAATGTGACGGCAGCCCGGAGTTCACGCTCGAGGAAATTGACAAAAAAGACCGGGGAACAGAAGTCATCCTCCATATTGATGACGAAAACAAAGAGTTCCTTGAAGACTACAAAATCAGGGAGTTACTAAACAAATACTGTAAATTCCTGCCTGTACCTATCCAGTTCGGCTGGAAAGAGGAAGAGCAGCCCATCGAAGGGGAAAAGGACAAAGACGGCAAGCCCAAAACCAAAAAAGTGAAGGTGCCCGACATCATCAACAACACCAACCCGTTGTGGAAGGTCAAACCGTCGGAAGCCAAAGAAGAAGATTACAAAGAGTTTTACAGGGAATTGTATCCTTACTCATTCGAGGAACCGCTGTTCCATATTCACCTTAATGTGGATTATCCGTTCAACCTGACCGGTATCCTGTATTTCCCAAAGGTGAAACGGGATTATGAATTGCAGCGGAACAAAATTCAGTTATACAGCAATCAGGTTTTTGTGACCGATTCGGTTGAAGGTATCGTCCCCGATTTCCTTACCCTGCTTCACGGCGTTATCGATTCTCCGGATATTCCGCTGAATGTCAGTCGTTCGTTTTTACAGAACGACCAGAACGTCAGGAAAATTTCCGGATACATTACCCGGAAAGTGGCTGAAAAACTGGCGGAAATATTTAAAAACGACAGGAAGAAGTTTGAAGAAAAATGGGATGACATCAAAATCTTCATCGAATACGGGATGATCTCCGAGCCGAAGTTTTACGAAAAAGCAGAAAAGTTTGCTCTGTTCAAAAACACGGACGGGAAATATTTCACGTTTGAGGAGTATAAGAAACAGATCGAGAAAACACAGAAAGACAAAGAGAAAAAGCTGGTTTATCTGTACGCCACCAATGTGGAAGAGCAATACAGCTACATCGAAGCAGCCAAAGAAAGAGGATATGACGTCCTGTTGATGGACGGCGTGCTGGATAGTCACTTTATCAATCATCTGGAACAAAAACTCGAAAACTCACACTTTGCCCGCGTGGATTCCGACACCATTGACAAACTGATCAAAAAAGAAGATGAGACGCCTTCGAAGTTGGATGACAAACAAAAAGAACAGTTGAAGAGCATCTTCGAGCGAAACATCAACAAGGAACAATTTAAGGTGGAATTTGAAAACCAGAGCGAAACCGATATGCCGGTCACCATTACCCAAAACGAATTCATGCGGCGTATGAAAGACATGGAAGCCATTGGCGGTGGCGGGATGATGATGGGCGCTGGTAATCTGCCCGACATGTACGATCTCGTGGTGAACACCAACCATCCGACCATCGGCAAGCTGCTGGTTGAACCGGATGAGAAAAATCAGGACAAACTTGTCAAACAGCTTTACGACCTGGCCCGCCTCTCCAAAGGGCTGCTTAAAGGGAAAGAGTTGAGCGAGTTTGTGAAACGAAGTGTGAACATTATCGAATAAAAAAAGGCCGGAGATTTTCTCCGGCTTTTTTTCTGCACAAAACCTTCTTTCCGACCCGGCGTGTGCAAGACTATCTGCCGGGTGAGTTCCTGTCCAGCCACCCCCGTTGGTGTCCCCACCAACGGGAATGCCACATTGAAGA
>JAOZOO010000015.1:10577-26156 GCA_029933225.1 Bacteroidales bacterium
GCCACATTGAAGATTGACACTTTTTATCAAAATAAAACCTTCTTTCCGACCCGGCAGATGCAAGGCTATCTGCCGTGGGAGGTCCTGTCCAGCCACCCCCGTTGGTGTCCCCACCAACGGGAATGCCACATTGAAGATTGACACTTTTTATCAAAATAAAACCTTCTTTCCGACCCGGCGTGTGCAAGGCCACACGCCGGGTCAGACATAACGAAAAAAAACATAAATTCGCACAACATTAAAAAATACAAACCATGAAAAAAAGTTGGATCATTATCGGCGTTCTTATCATTGTCGCCATTCTTCTTTATAGCTGGTTCAAAGGCACATACAATACCATGGTTACGCTTGACCAGGCTGTGGCAAGTCAGTGGGCACAGGTAGAAAATGTTTACCAGCGCCGGGCAGACCTCATCCCCAACCTGGTGAACACGGTAAAAGGTTATGCCACACATGAAAAGGAAACCCTCGAAGGCGTTATTGAAGCCCGTTCCAAAGCCACATCGGTAAATATTGACGCCAACAATCTTACGCCGGAAACATTCGCCCGGTTTCAACAGGCACAGCAGGGACTGACGCAGGCCCTCTCCAAACTGATGGTCGTCGTGGAACGGTATCCCGACCTGAAAGCCAATCAGAATTTCCTGGAACTGCAGGCCCAATTGGAAGGCACTGAAAACCGCATCGCTGTGGAACGGAAAAAGTTTAATGAAGTTACGCAAGCGTATAATACTTATATTAAACTTTTCCCGAAAAATATGCTGGCCGGTATGTTCGGGTTTCAGCAAAAACCCTATTTCAAAGCCATGGAAGGTGCTGAAAAAGCTCCGGAAGTTCAATTTTAAAACGCATACGCTATGGGCACGTCAGCAAAAAAATTCTTCACCACAGAAGAAAAGGAATCCATCGAAAATGCAATCCGTGAGGCAGAGTTGAACACATCGGGCGAGATCAGGGTGCATATCGAGAACAAATTCAAAGGGGATGTGCTCGACCGGGCAGCGTATATCTTTGACAAACTGGGGATGAAAAAAACAGAGCTGCGAAACGGCGTCCTGTTTTATCTCGCCATAAAGAACAGACAATTCGCCATTATCGGTGATGCCGGGATCAATGCCGTTGTCCCTGAAAACTTCTGGGAAAACATCAAAGAATTGCTGGCCGATCATTTCAAAGAAGGAAAATTTGCGGAAGGCCTGTCAAAAGGAATCATCGAAGCCGGGAAAATACTGAAGAAACATTTTCCTTATCAGACCGATGACGTAAACGAACTGTCCGACGAAATTTCTTTCGGTTAGAAAAACAGAAAAATGACTGCAAAACTGAAATATTTTATTACTCCTTTAATATTTATATTAATCCTGTCGGCAAGCCGGGCACAGGAGATACCTCCCCGTCCCCAGCCACCACGATTGGTCAACGACATTGCCGACATCCTTTCACCACAGGAGGAACAATTACTTGAAAACAAGCTCGTCCGTTTCAATGATACCACTTCAAACCAGATCACCATCGTAACGGTTAACTCTATCGGAGATTACGATCCGGCGATGTTTGCCTATGAAATCGGCACACAATGGAAAGTCGGGCAGAAAAAATTCGATAACGGCGTGGTTGTTCTAGTCAAACCCAAACACGGAGTTAGTGACAGAGGGAGAGCATATATTGCAGTGGGTTACGGTCTTGAACCGGCCATCCCCGATGCCATCGCCAAAAGAATAGTTGAAAATGAAATGATCCCCGAATTCAGAAACGGAAACTACTATGCCGGCCTGAACAAAGCCACCAATGTATTGACGCAACTGGCTTCCGGAGAGATTTCAGCCAAAGGATACGGCAAAAAGACCGGATCAAGAGGCGCTTATTCATTTATTCCCTTTTTTGTCATAATCATAATCATCATCCTGATGAAGGTTTTTGGCAACCGTTCGTCCGGCATGGGTCGAAGAGGCGGCGGCGGTTTGTGGACAGGTCTGTGGCTCGGCAGCATGATGGGCAGTTCCCACTCGGGTAGCTGGGGAGGATTCAGCGGCGGAGGCTCCGGCTTTGGCGGTGGTGGCGGCTTCGGAGGCTTTGGTGGCGGCAGCTTCGGTGGTGGTGGCGCCGGCGGAAGTTGGTAGCATTTTTTGAACCCGTTTTTTCAGCTTATCTCAAAAGTTTACATATACAAAAGTTATCATATATAAATAGCTATTTTACAACACATTTCAAAATTGTTAAAAAATTTTTCTTCCCCCGTTAAAGATTTATATAAAAATTTAACATATTTTTAACAACCCAAAAACCGAAAAACAACAATCTATTAGATAATAATTACATTATGATCATAAAAGGTTTTGTATTGAAAAACCCCTTAAAAAAAAGAGGTTTAATCGTATTTTCTCTTTTTGTCGCTTCTCTTTTCCTTTCATTTTCTTCCATTGCCCAGACTGCCGAAGCCGAAAAAAACTTCGCACAGTGTAAAGCATGCCATACCATTGGCGGGGGGAAACTGGTGGGTCCCGACCTGAAGGGTGTGACAGAAAAAAGAGATGAGGCCTGGTTAATCAAATTTATTCAGAACTCCCAGGCCATGGTCCAGGCAGGTGATGCGGATGCTGTTGCAGTATTCGAAGAAAACTTCAAAATACCCATGCCTTCACACAACCTCACCGACGAACAGGTGAAAGACATTCTGCTGTACATTAAAAACGGTGGAAAAGTGGCAGGTGCAGCAGAAGAAAAAGCAGAAACCGAAACAGTTCAGCCCGAACAGGTTGCCCAGCCATCTCTCGCCGAACAAGTGGTTGAAGAAGAAGCCAGAG
This sequence comes from Bacteroidales bacterium, assembly GCA_029933225.1. Lineage (GTDB taxonomy): Bacteria > Bacteroidota > Bacteroidia > Bacteroidales > F082 > JAADID01. The sequence continues at coordinate 13,382 of JAOZOO010000015.1, forward strand.
GTCGGAAAAATATGTACATCACTTTTGTCGTAATGATCGTTTTGCTGATCATAAGCCTGATCGACATTTTCTGGACAAAAATTCTGAAATACCGCTGGATTCATATTGTGGTCATTTTGACAGCACTGTGGATCGTCAGTGAAGTGCTGTTCTTTGAAGCCACTGCACTGGGCAGACAACAGTATTATCAGCCTACACAGCCTGTGTGGTTCTCGCACAAAGTCCACGCCGGCCAGAATCAGATCGACTGCATGTATTGCCATTTTACTGCCGACAAAAGTATGCACGCCGGCATTCCGTCGGTGGCCGTTTGCATGAACTGTCACAGCCAGGTTAAAAAAGGAAAAATTACCGGTGAAGAGGAAATCAAAAAGGTAACCGATGCTTATGCCAATGGTACACCCATCCGCTGGATAAAAGTTCATAACCTGCCCGACCATGTTTACTTCAATCATGAACAACATGTGAAAGTCGGAAAAGTGGATTGCGAAGAATGCCACGGACCTGTCGAAGAGATGGACGTGGTCATGCAGGTCAACACGCTGGGTATGGGATGGTGTATCGATTGCCACCGGACAAAAGAAATTGACCTGAACAATAAGTTTTACGGTCAGTACACCAAGCTTCACGAAAAACTCAAAAATGGCGAAATTGCCAATCCCACCGTCATCGATATCGGAGGTGAGGAGTGCGCAAAATGTCATTATTAATTAATCTGTTTGTAAATCATTATTCCATTTCGATCATATTATGGAAAAACAATATTGGCAAAGTTTAGAAGAATACAAAAAGCTAAAGGATCAGTCATTACGTGAAAACGAGGAACCATTACCCGAGTTTTCCATTGAAGGACTTGAGGAATCTGAAATCAAAGGAAAATCCAGCCGCAGGGATTTCTTAAAGATGCTGGGTTTTTCGGTGGGAACCGTAGCGCTGGTATCCAGTTGCCAGATGCCTGTCAGAAAAGCCATTCCTTTTTTAAACCAGCCCGAGGATTTGATTCCCGGAGTACCTAATTTTTATGCTTCCACTTTTTTTGACGGAATCGACTATTGCAGCATTCTCGTCAAAACCCGTGAAGGACGTCCGATAAAAATAGAAGGCAACGACATGTCGTCTCTGACCAAAGGAGGCACAAGCGTCCGTGTTCAGGCATCGGTTCTGAACCTTTATGACGATGCCCGCCTGCGGAATCCGAGAAAAGTGGAAGTGGATTCCGACTGGGAAACCGTGGACAGGGATATCCTGATGAAACTGGAAGAGTTCTCTAAGAAAAACGAGAAAGTAGTCCTGCTGACCTCAACGATAATCAGCCCGGCAACACGAAAACTGATCACTGACTTTACCGGCAAATATCCCAATGTGGAATGGGTTCAGTATGATGCAGTCAGCTATTCTTCCATACGCCATGCACACAAACAGAATTTCGGTAAAAACGTGATCCCGTTCTACCGCTTCGATAAAGCCGATGTGATTGTCAGTTTCAATGCCGATTTCCTCGGCAACTGGCTGCTGCCGGTGACCTTTACCAAGCAGTTTGTTTCCAACAGGCATTTGATGAAAGGCAAGACGAAAATGTCAAGGCTGTTCCAGTATGAAAGCAGGCTTTCGCTGACCGGATCCAATGCGGATTACCGGTATGGGATCAGGCCTTCGGAAGAGTCGGCAATTTTATTGAATCTATACAACGAAATTGCCAAAGCCACCGGGAATCCCACTTATTATGCACCGCCGGTCAGCATCGAGATAAAACAGGCAGCCAAAGACCTGCTTGCCGCCAAAGGCAAATCGCTGGTCGTTTCGGGCACCAATAACGAACGGATACAGCTTATTGTCAATGCCATCAACGAGGCGCTGGGCAATTACGGCAAAACCCTCGACCTCGATCATCCCATCAATCTGAAACAGGGTGATGAAAATAAAATGACAGCTTTGGTAGATGAAATGAAAGCGGGAAAAATCAACGGACTGATGATCTATAACGTGAATCCGGCGTATGATTACCCTGACAGGGAAGCTTTCATAGCAGGTTTGAATAAAGTACCCCTGAAAGTGTCGTTTGCCGAAACACTGGACGAAACCGCAGGTTTATGCAATTATGTATGTACGACTCACAATTATCTCGAATCGTGGGATGATGCCGAGCCCATTACGGGGACATACAGTTTTATGCAGCCGGCAATCCGCCCCATATTCAACACGCGGCAGTTTCAGGACAATCTGGTCAAGTGGGCAGGACTTGGAACCGACTATGCAAAATATCTGGAAAAATTCTGGGAACAGAAAATTGCAAACGAATACCCCGAAACCGTAAAATTTTCGGAATTCTGGACGAAACTGAAGCAGGACGGCGTATTGCAGCTTGACCAAAAATCTTCCGGCCAACCGGAATTCATCTCACAGGAATTGTCAGCAGAAGACCCGTTGAAAGAAGGCCTTGAAGTGGTGCTTTACGAGAAAATATCCATCGGGGCAGGAAAACACACCAACAACCCCTGGTTGCTTGAACTGCCTGACCCGATCACAACCGCCACCTGGGACAATTACGTATGCGTTCCGGTCAGCTATGCCCGCGAACACAATCTGAACAAAGAAGATGTGGTCATCGTGAACGGCAACATTGAATTACCTGTCATCGTGCAGCCGGGACAACCCGATGGAACAGTTTCCATTGCACTGGGATTCGGACGTACCGCCGCAGGCAAAGCCGGCAACAATGTGGGGAAAAATGTTTTTCCGCTGATGAACACCAGCAACGGACGTTGCAATGTTTCCGGAACACCGGTAACTATCGAAAAGATCGAGGGAAAAACTTATGAACTCGCCCTCACGCAGATGCACCACACAATGGAAGGACGTCCTATCTTCAGGGAAACCACCCTGAAAGATTATATCAAAAATCCTGCTTCCGGAAATGAACGGCACAAAATAGACGAGGAGAAAAACGTAACGCTCTATTCCATGGTGGACTTCGACGGTATCCAGTGGGGACTCACCATTGACCTGAACAGTTGTACGGGTTGTGCAAACTGTGTGATTGCCTGCCAGAGCGAAAACAACATCCCGGTTATCGGCAAAGACCAGGTGCGCCGTCGCAGGATCATGCACTGGATGCGGATTGACCGCTATTATTCCGATGAACCCGAAAACCCGGATGTATATCACATGCCCATCATGTGCCAGCAATGCGACAATGCGCCCTGTGAGAATGTCTGCCCCGTGGCAGCCACCAACCACAGCAACGAGGGCCTCAATCAGATGGCTTACAACCGTTGTATCGGCACAAGATATTGTATGAACAATTGTCCTTACCGTGTAAGACGGTTCAACTGGTACGAGTATGTGAACAACAACAGCTATGACTATAATATGAACAGTGAACTCGGTAAAATGGTACTGAATCCGGATGTGATTGTTCGTCAGAGGGGTGTGGTTGAAAAATGTACTTATTGCGTTCAAAGATTGCAGGCAGGTAAACTACAGGCAAAAGCTGAAAACCGTGAACTGATCGACGGTGAAATCCAGACCGCCTGCTCGCAAAGTTGCCCGGCAGACGCCATCCGGTTTGGCAACTTGTTACAAAAAGGAAGCGTGGTCAGTGAAGTGAACAAGGAAGAACGCATGTATCATTTACTGGAAGAACTGCATACTTTGCCTTCAACCAGCTATTTAACGAAAGTAAGAAACAGAGAAGCTTGATCAAATACAGTTACGACAAAAATAAACAACGATGTATAACACCAATGTCAGAGGAATTTTAATACAGGGTAACAAAACCTATAGCGATGTTACCCGTGATATCCTTAAACCGCTGGATGATAAGGTGCCATTATGGTGGTGGATAACCGTGTTTTTGGCTACCGGTGCTTTATTGTGGGGTGTCTGGGGAGTTTATTACACCATAGCTACAGGCATCGGCGTGTGGGGATTGAACAATAACGTAGCCTGGGGATGGGCCATCATCAATTTTGTGTGGTGGATCGGTATCGGTCATGCCGGTACGGCTTTTTCCATCTTCCTGCTCATCCTTCGCCAGAAATGGAGATCAACGATCAACCGGGCTGCCGAGGCCATGACCATTTTTGCCGTGATGGCTGCCGGATTGTTTCCGTTGATCCACATGGGTCGTATCTGGGACGGATTTTTCATCTTCCCTTACTGGAACACCCGCGGCCCTTTGTGGGACAACTTCAACTCACCCTTGTTCTGGGACGTTACGGCCATCAGTACTTATTTTATGGCCTCCTTTGTTTTCTGGTATGTGGGGATGATCCCCGACTTTGCCACCATCCGTGACAGAACCACCTCAAAGATCAAAAAGAAAGTTTACGGATTTTTCAGCTTCGGATGGCTCGGAAATGCACGTGGCTGGCTGCGGTTCGAAACCACTGCGTTGTTGCTCGGCGGAATGGCAGCGCCGCTGGTCGTGTCGGTACACTCAATCGTGTCCATGGACTTTTCCGTTTCGGTAGTCCCCGGCTGGCACACTACCATCTTCCCGCCCTATTTTGTGATCGGGGCTATCTTCTCCGGGTTCGGTATGGTATTGACCCTGATGATCATCATGCGTAAGATTTACAAATTCCAGGATTATGTCACTGACAACCACCTCGATGCCATCACACGTATCCTGACATTCATTTCCCTGATCATGGGCACCGCTTACCTGACCGAGCTGTTTACCGCATGGTACAGCGGTTCGGAATACGAACTTTTCACCTTCATGAAAAACAGGGTCACCGGCGATTACACCTTCGCCTATTGGACCATGCTGACCTGTAATGCGATTATACCGCAACTGTTCTGGTTTAAAAAAGTCAGGAAAAACATCACGCTCGTATTTATCATCTCCCTGTTTATCAACGTGGGGATGTGGTTTGAAAGATACGTCATTGTGGTTACTTCACTGTCGAAAGACTTTTTGCCTGCCACATGGGCCACTTACAGCCCCACGATCACCGAAATCTCAATTTATGTCGGCACACTGGGTCTCTTTATTCTCGGCGTCATGTTATTCTTCAGGTTCGTTCCGACTATAGCCATTGCCGAGGTCAAAGGAATTTTAAAAGAAACTTCAACAACAAAACCGTCTGAAGATGAAAAATAACAGTATTATCGGTATTTATAAAGATGAAGACGTTTTTCTGGAGGCCATTGATGAATTGCTGGCCAACAACATCAGGATATACGACGTTTTTTCACCTTTCCCGCTTCACGGAATCTGGGAAAAACTGAAGCTGAAAACCAGAATGCCTTATGCCACCTTTATTTACGGAGCCATCGGCACTGCCTCTGTTTTTGCTTTTTTGTACTGGACATCGGTAGTGAATTATCCCCTTAAATTCGGCGGGAAACCACTGAACACTTTGTCATTCATTATCATCATGTTCGTACTGACCATTTTCGTGGGGACGCTGTTTACTTTTCTCACCTATTTCACAATCGAAAAGATGTATCCCGGCAAAAAGGTAAAGCTTCCGGAACCCAGGACCACAAGCGACCGTTTTGCCATTCTTATCGAGAAGAAACCGGAAATGGATGAGAAAGAACTGGAAAAGATCACCGGCCTTCTGGAAAAAACCGGAGCCATTGAAATCAAGGAACAAGAAGTTGACTATTAAAAATATGATAAAGATGAAATATATGCGCCTGTTCATTTTCCTTTTATCCGCCCTGACCATCATGTCATGCAACAGGGGGAAGGATGATCCCGGGTACGATTTCGCGGGCAGTCACGATATGTATTATACCAAGTTTTATAAAGCATACTCGCCCAATCCGGTCTTCCGCGACAGTATGACCAACCAGTTACCGCCGGAAGGAGCTGTTGCACGCGGGAAAACACCTTTTCCTTATCCGGGAAGCAACATCGCCGAAAAAGCAGCCAACCAGACAAAAGCCGGGCTCGAATTGAAAAACCCGGTTCCGGTCACTCCGGAAGTGCTGGCCGAGGGAAAAGAACATTTCAGGATATTCTGCAGCGACTGCCACGGATTGAGCGGTAAAGGAGACGGCCATTTATACACCAGCGGATTGTTCCCGGCCAAACCCACCTCACTGGTGGATGCGTATGTGCAAAACAAACCGGATGGTGAGATATATTATGTAATCACTTATGGTTCCATATCGGGACTGATGGGCGCCCATGGCAGCCAGATATTGCCGGATGATCGCTGGAACATAGTGCATTATTTGCGGGAACTGGCAAAATAAATGTTTTGAAAAAACGATTAAATCAACATAAAAATGGAAAATAAACTTAAGGTCAGCCCGGGATTCATTGTCCTTGTCATCGTTTTGATTGTTTATGGCCTGGTCACGGTGATCATCGGTTTTGCAACGGGAGATACGGTAAGAACCTGGGCTAATTTATTGCTGAATAATTACTATTTTATGTCAATAGCCATCGGGGCTGCTTTCTGGCTTGCCATCCAGTACATCACGCAATCGGGATGGTCGGCACAGTTTCTCCGCATACCCATGGCCATGAGTGATTACCTGATCGTTTCATTTGTTTTGTGGATCATGATGTTTTTCGGACTGCATCATTTATATGAGTGGACGCATCTTGATGTGGTAGCCAACGATCATATTCTTATGCATAAACAACCTTATTTGAACGTTCCTTTTTTCGCGGTCAGGTATATCGTCTTTTTCGGACTCTGGATTTATCTGACCCAGCGTTTGAAAAAGCTTTCGCTACTTGAAGACAAACACGGCGGGCTTATCTATTTCAAAAAGATGGAATTCAATTCCAAGGTGTTTATTTTCGTCTTTGCCATCACTTTTTCCCTGTTTTCCATCGACTGGCTGATGTCGCTCGACCCGCACTGGTATAGCACAATCTATGCCGTTAAAAAGTTCATCATGGCCTTCTATCACGGGGCAACCATCATCACGGCCATTGTCATCATCCTTTATTTCATGGGGTATTTCCCGGAAATGAACAAAACGCATTTTCTTGATTTCTCAAGATATATCTTTGCCTTGAGTATCATCTGGGGCTATATGTGGATTTCGCAGTACCTGCTGATCTGGTATGCCAATATCCCGGAGGAAACCATTTATTATGTGCCGCGTGTGATGACGGAGTATAAACCTTATTTCTATGCCGAATTGATCATTAACTGGTTGTTTCCGTTCCTGTTTCTGATGTGGAACAGGATAGCCAAGAATCCGTATGCATTGTTGTTTGCTGTAGTGGTTCTGATGTGCGGCCAGTGGGTTGAGTTGTACATGTCCATCATGCCCAATACGACCAGTCTGCATAAAATCACTTACATCGAATTCGGTACTTTTATTGGATTCCTCGGAGTATTTGCAGGCGTGGTAGCCTGGTCATTAAGCCGGATGAACCTGATCCCCAAAAATCACCCTTATCTGATCGAAAGTGTAAAACATCACGGATAATTAAACATTCTAAAAAATTCACCGGCTGGCAGTTTTGTCAGCCGGTTTTTTTATGCCGTCAATCTCCCTGTTCACCCGGTTCAAGCCTGCCCAACATGGTCAGGCGGAGGAAGAGGGAAGGAATGGAATGATGGAATATTGGAATATTGGATGGATAAAAAAAAAGTGAAACCAATAAAAACATAAAATCTATAAAAAAGTCTGTCATTTCGATACCCTACGAAGGAGGGTGAGAAATCCCCAAAGCAAGCACCCTTGTTCCCGGGGGATTCTTGCCCGACTGGCGCGGTCAGGCGGGTCTCACCACCAGCCCACATACCTGCCCGCATGGTTACTAATGACAGGGTAGTGCCTGGGAGATTTCCCGTCATCTGACGGATCAGAATTATAGAAAGAGGTCAAATAGAAATTAAAAAAATTATAAAAATGCCTTTCATTTCGGGGGAAGCGAAGCAAAGAAACTTTTATGATTGATACTGCAACATAGTTGCAAACTGCGCCAGGTGGGGAGAGTGGCGCCCTTGAGAACCATTAGTAGAAAATGGTTTTATCCATAAATATCTACACGATAAATACACAATTAGTTTTTTATAATTGTATCTATCTATACATTTACACGACATAAATACAGATATATTTTGTATATTTGCAACATTAACAATGACCTTTGTTATGATTGGAAGAAAAGAGCAAATCAGAAAAATGGAAGACTTGTTACGGTCGGGTAAATCTGAATTTCTTGCGGTATCGGGCCGAAGGAGGGTTGGGAAAACATATCTCGTGGAAACTGTATATCAGAAGTATTTTTGTTTCAGCATCACAGGAATTCAGAAAGGAAGCATGGAAGAGCAACTGACAAACTTCAAAATAAAACTATCAGAGTACAGTAAATCACCTGTCTTATCCTCTCCCCGTAACTGGCAGGAGGCTTTTTTTTATTTAAAAACTTACCTGAAATCTTTGGATAAAAGATCGAAGAAGGTAATTTTTATAGATGAGCTGCCCTGGGTTCATACTCCAAAATCAAAATTCATACAAATGCTGGCACATCTCTGGAATGATTACTTATCCAAAGAAAAGCACTTTATACTGGTGATATGCGGTTCGGCCACTTCATGGATTACGAATAACATTGTAAATGACAAAGGAGGTTTGCATAACAGGATTTCGGAAATAATAAGGCTACTGCCATTCAACCTATACGAAACGAAAGCATTTTTTAAAAGCAGAAAGATTGACCTTACCGATCAGGAAATAGTAAAGATATACATGGCCCTGGGAGGAATACCCTACTATCTGGAACGTATTCGCAAAGGGGAAAACTCAACAACAGCTTTGGAACGATTATGTTTTAAAGATGACGGTATATTAAAAAATGAATACAATAATCTTTATAAAGCACTTTTTAAGAATGCTGAAACACATGAAACCATTGTAGAAGCTCTTGCAAAATCAAGGAACGGACTGACGCGCCACGAAATATTGGCAAAAAGTAAAATCAAAGCCGGTGGTCCTTACAACAGGGCCATGAACGATTTGTTGCTTTCGGGTTTTATTACTGAACGCAATATGTTCGGCAGAAAAAAAAGAGGCAGCATCTATGTGCTTAATGACGAATATTCGGTTTTTTATCACCGGTTTATCAGGAAACATAAAAACTACACACGGGGTATGTGGAGTCAGATATCCATGAGTCAACCTTATAAAATCTGGACAGGGTTTGCTTTTGAAGCGATCTGTTTTAAACATATTGATCAAATTAAATATGCACTTGGGATTTCTGCTGTTTACACTGAAATATCAGCTATGAGAGTTGAAGGTAATGAAAGCGAGAAAGGATTTCAGATAGATTTGATAATAGACCGAAGGGATGACGTTATAAACCTTTGTGAAATAAAATATTACAATGCCTTATTTACAATTGACAAATCTTTTGCCAGACGACTTGTTGAAAGAAAACAAAAATTTATTGAATTTACACAAACCAGAAAACAGGTTTTCAATACGATCATTTCCAATCATGGCGTATCACGAAACAAATATTCCCTCGAAGTAATGGATTCGGAAGTGAATTTAGAAGCGCTTATGCAAAAATAAGCAGGCAGGGTGGGTGAAACCAATAAAAAAAGTCTGTCATTTCAAGAGAAACAAAGCAGAGCGAAGTGACGGGAAATCCCTACTTTTTTACAGATTTGCTTGTTTTTTCCAGCAGATCACTAATTTTGTGAAGGAATTGTTCACTTTAACCAAACCTCGTATGAAGATACGCAACCTGTTTTTAATTGCCGGCTTGCTTTTGTCAGTTGCTCTTATTTTCAATTCCTGTGCGTCGAAACGATATACCAAAAAAGCACAGAAGTTTGAAGAAGCAGGTTTATATGAGGATGCCGCTTACTATTATTACGAGGCCGTCAAAAAGAAAAACAGTAATGTGGATGCCAAACTCGGCCTGTATAAAAACGGGCAATTCAAGTTAGACAATATCCTCACCAATGTCAGGGATGCATACAAGAAAGCAGACTACAGAGAAGTTGTTTACCAGTACCTCAAGGCAAAAGACTACTACGACAAGTTGTCCGCTGTGGGGGTGAACCTGGAATTCCCCGAATCTTATAAAGACTATTACTCCGAGGCCAAAAGTGACTACCTCGGCAGGCGCTACGCCGAGGGCGTTGAGAAACTGAACCGTGACGAATTTGAGGCGGCGCAGAAAATATTTTCGGAAATCATGAAAGTGGATGCCGGTTTCAAAGATGTGAAAGAAAAATACAAGATCGCCAGGTACGAACCTGTTTACCGCAGCGCCAACCGTTACCTCGAGAACGGGATGTACCGCCATGCCTACTACGCCTTTGACGAGGTTTTGTCGGGGACAGGGGGCGCATACAAGCAGGCGCTCTCGCTGAAAAACGAAGCAAAAAAAGCAGCAACCATCACCATTCTTGTTACCGATTTCCGCTATTCACAGTCACCTTATCGTCAATATGCATCTCAACTGACATCGGAAGTAAAAAGCAAGTTACTTCAGCTTAACAACCCGTTCATCAAGCTGGTCAGTGCCGAGTCGGCGGGGCAAAAAATTTACAAAAATGGAAAGATTGACCTCAAGGCCGCCAACCTCGCTGGCATCAAAGCCGTTTTGACCGGGAAGGTACTGAACGTCACAAGAAAGCAGGGAAAACCAACAGCCAAAACAGAACAGGCCTTCATTAAGGAAGTGAAAAAAACCACAGACAAAGAAGGAAACACCATCACGAAAGTGGATTACAAGAAAACACAATATACACGCTACACGGGGGAAAGCTCGGCAGAGATCAAAGCAGAGTTTCAACTGGTGTCCACTGCCGATAACGAAATCATTGTCAGCGACATGATCAGCGTGAGCAAAAAAGACAAAGTGGATTATGCGAAATACAAAGGCGACATAAACAAACTGGTTCCCGGCTACCGGAAAAGCTCGGGCCAGAACATTGTGAAAGACAATTACTACGATGTGAGTCATCTTCACAGTCTTTTCAAGGCCAGACAAACCCTGAAACCGGTTTCGGAATTACTTGAAGAGCTTGAGCGACAAGCCGCCGGGAAGATCGTAAACAAAATTGACAACTACAACCCTGAGTAATGGCCCGAATGAGATTTATCTTTTTCCTGACAATTCTCGGCCTGCTGTCGGCTTGTGCGGCCAAAAAACGGGCTGCCGAAATGGAGGCCCGGCCTGCATGGGTGAAACAGAAACCCGTCGTTCCCGGCTACTTCACGGGGGTGGGTGCGGCAAAAAAAACAGGGACCCGCACCGAATACACCGAACGCGCCCGCCGGGATGCCCTGGCCGATCTTGCCGGCGAAATCTCCGTGCAGGTCAGCGCTTCGTCGGTTTTGCGAACCATCGAAACCGAGTACGGCAAAAGCAACCTTTATAATCAGCGCATCGAGATCACCACCGACGATTACCTCGAAGGTTTTGAACCCGTCGATTCTTACGAAGACGAAACCACTTACTGGGTGTATTACCGCATCGACAAAACAACCTATTACGCCAACAAGGCCAGACGAAAGCAGGAAGCTCTCGCCAATGCCAAAGCAAAGTTCATTGCCGGTCAACAGGCCGCCGGAAGCCATAGCCCGGGAGAAGCCCTCTCTTTTTACCTCCAGGGGCTGACAGCCATCAAAGCTTTCCTTGGCGAGGAAACCCCCGTGAAGCTGGACGGACAAACGGAAGACATTGGCAACAAGCTGTTTACTTCCCTTAACGGACTGTTGTCGGCACTGGAGATCAAACCCCTGACGAAAGAAGTAACGGTAAAAAGAGGACAGAAGCCCGACCATCCCCTGCAGTTTGAAGTCACCTACAACGGCCGTCCGGTGAAAAATATTCCGGTTATCTTTAAATTCAGCGGCGGCTACCTTGTGAGCAACAAGGCACTTACGGACGAAAATGGCCGGGTTTCCGCTTTAACGGGTAAGATACGATCGAAAAACAGCAGCGAACAACTGACTGCTGTCATCGATCTTGCCGGGATAGCACAAAAAGCAACCGACGACCTGTTCATCCGCAGTCTGCCCGATTACGGTAAGGCGGAAAAGGCGGTCATCCGCATCAACATTGCCAGGCCGGGAGTTTCTCTCCATTTTGAAAACAGTTTTTGTGCGAACAATGACTGCGCCGCCATCATCAAATTGTTTGAGAAGGACTTGCTGCGGGAAGGATTTGTTTTCGTTCAGGTACCTGCCGCCGATTACAATTTTGTACTTGACCTGAAGTACACAGCCGGTGAAACGGCCGGCGGCCTTACTTCGGTTTATTTGTCGGGAAGCCTGAATGTTTTTGATGAAAATGCAAAGCTCGTGTGGTCAAAAAACATCACCCCGGCAAAAGGCGTGGGCAGCAGCAGGCGCGAAGCCCGTGAAAAAGCCTTTGCCACCCTGCTTAAAAACCTTGACCTGATCTATTTCAGACAGGGATTGAACGCCATCCAATAACCATGAAAAACAAATCAGTAACCAAAATCCGTCTGCGGATTGTGCTCCTGCTTATCGTGCTTGTACCGTTGGGTTTTGCCACAAAATTTTATTCAGGCTCCGGACATCTTTGGGTAAACAATTACCTTGGCGGCTTTTTATATGAGATTTTCTGGATATTTCTGCTATTCTTTATTTTCCCAAAATCAAAACCTCATTACATTGCAGGTCTTGTATTTCTATCAACCTGCATAATCGAGTTTCTCCAATTATGGCATCCGCCTTTTCTGGAATGGGCAAGATCGTTTTTTATCGGTCGCACCATTCTGGGCAATTTCTTCACCTGGTATGATTTTCCTTGGTATCTACTGGGGAGTCTCGCGGGTTTTCTGATCATAAACTCCCG
>JAOZOO010000015.1:26256-40600 GCA_029933225.1 Bacteroidales bacterium
GTTTGACCGGAAACAATCGACAAACCGGGTAATGTCAAACAAAGACTTTTTAAATACGCAAACCCTCTATCAGGTGTTGAGCCTCGATATCACGATCGGATCGCTGGCGGTCGGACTGTTTGCCGTTCAATTGTTTGACGTAACCGCCGATCCTGTCTGGTGGATCATTCTTCCCCTCGCCGTCTGGACGGTTTATACTGCAGACCATCTCGCCGACGGATTCAGGCAAAAAGAAAACAGCAGCATTTACCGGCACGATTTTCATTTCCGGCACCGGAAAATTCTCGTCCCGTTAACCGCACTGACAGGAACAATTGCTGTGGTTCTTGCTTTTGTTTTTCTCGAACCGGCGGTTATCCGGGGAGGTATGATCCTTTCTACCATGATCCTGCTTTATCTGCTGATCCTGCTTCTTTCCGGTAAAAAAAACAATCTTTATTTCCACAAAGAACTTTTTATTGCTTTTGCTTACACGGCTGGAATATTTCTCGCACCCGTGGTTTGGTACGGACACACTCCCGGTTTTTCCAAAATCCTGCCAGTATTCATCATCTTTTTACTGGCCTGGGTTGAAACGGTGATGGTTTCATTTTTTGATTTTGAAAATGACCTGGCCGACGGCAACACTTCTTTTGCAATATGGTACGGAAAGCAGAAAACGCGCAAAATATTAATCGTAGTGATGACCATTATTGCTGTCGCTATCTTTATCTCTGTACTTTTCATCAAAGACCTGAAAAGCATTTACGCTCTTACAATAGAGTTGCTTATGCTGACCGTTTTGTTTCCCATTATCAGCAGGCCCGGCAATTTTCAAAAAAACAATTTGTACCGCTGGATCGGGGAATCGGTTTTCTGGCTGCCGGCCCTGCTGATACTCTTCTGACAAGACAGCTTATTTGGAATTGTTTTAAACAAAAAAATTTCTTCCTTTTTATGATAAATGTTATTATTTTTGTTTGTGATGAAAATCAATTTCATTTTTCTGACAAAGATGGTATCCTAGTTCCTTAAAGAAAACCAACAATTGTTCAATTTATAAACCTAAATTAGTTGTTATGATGCAAATTACAAAACGTTTTCTCATTTTGAGCCTTGTTACATTGATGGCGATTCCGGCATTCAATCCGGCAGTTGCCCAGCAGACGCTCGATGATGTGAAAAAAGAACGCGGTTTGTCTGATGCTGATGTTTTGGCAGCAGTAAAGACTTTTATGCCGCGGGGAGGACGTGATGAGTATTTCGGATTTGTCGGTACCGGCAATTCGGGAACGATGATCGTTTACGGCCTTCCGTCCATGCGTATTTACAAATACGTTGGTGTCTTCTCTCCCGAGCCATGGCAGGGCTATGGTTTTGATGATGAAAGTTCACTGATGCTGAAAAAAGCATCCTTGGACGACAGGATCAACACTTACGGCGATATGCGCTATCCCGCATTTTCCGAGACCAATGGCCTGTACAATGGAAAATACCTGTTCTTTTCCGATGGGGCAAACTCAAGAGTTGCTCTTCTGGGGCTGGATGACTTTGAAACCAAACAGGTACTGAGCCATCCTTTATTTATTTCAACATATCCCGGTGTTGCTGTTACACCCAACACGGAATATGTGGTTCAATCCAGCCAGTTTCCATCTACATGGGACGGGAAAACTGCTGACGTTGACAATGAATTTGACACAAAGTTTAAATCAGGGATTACTTTCTGGAAATTTGAAGAATCAGCAGAAGAAATGAAAACCGGCCACATGGGTCGTCTTTTGAGAGAAAAATCTTTTACCATCGAACTGCCTCCTTATACACTGGGCTATTTCGACATCGGTAAAGGAAACGGTGGCGGTTTGGTTGTAGGTGTCGCAGCAAAAAATCAGCACAACTATGTGTATGTCGTTGATTATAGCAAATTAACGGGATTAAAAACATCTCCGATCAACAACGCCAATGTGGTTGCTTACCAGGATGCTCTTGATGCAAATGCCATGGCCATGATCGAGATTCCGTTTGAGGCTACCGTTGTAAAAGTAACCCCGCAGGGAAAATATTTTATTGCTGTGGGTGACAACACAACTGTTTTCGATTTCTCGAAAGTTAAAGATGCCATGACCAACAAATCCTATATCTCTGACCGTGCCGATGGTGGTATCCCCATCATTGATGCAGCAGCCGTTGAACATGGTACGATCAATCTCGGAAACGGAATTGTGGACGTAGCTTTTGAATACCGTCCCAATACCGCTTACGCATCGGCATTTGACGATAAAAAGATTGTCCGCTGGAATTATGAAACCATGAAGAAAGAAGGAGAAATCACCCTGACTTTCAAGCCGGGACATTTGATGGTTCCCCAGGGAATGAGTGAGCAACCCCATTCCAACTACCTGACGGTGGTTGACAAAGAAGGGTTGTATGACAACTTCGTCAATACCGGTCCAATCAGACCCAGCTTCCAGCATTTGATCGACATTTCGTCAGATGAAATGGCTGATATTTACACAATGAGTCTGCCGCAATGTAACATGTACGGTTCGGTGGCTGTTCTGCGGACAACCATCAAACCGATCATCCGTTATCCCACCGGTACCAACACCCGAACGGGAGAAACCTCACGGTTTAAGACCGTTGCCGGAAAAGAAAAAGTGGAACGCCAGGGTAACCGGGTGCACATTTTCGGTACTTTGATTCGTTCGCACATCACTCCCGAGATCGTTGAAGTTAACGAAGGAGATATTGTTACTTTCCACCTGACCAACCTTGAGCTGGCTGAAGACGAAACCCACGGTTTCACCATCGACACTTATGGCAAACACGGTAGTTTTGAGCCGGGAAAGACGGCATCGCTTACTTTTGTCGCCGACCGTCCGGGCGCATTTCCGTATTATTGTACTGAATTCTGTTCTGCTCTCCACCTCGAAATGGAAGGTATCCTGATGATTAAACCCAAAGGATATAAAGAAACAGGCGGTAAAGGCGAGATCACACTCACCAAAAAACAATTGGAAGAGTACAAGAAGAATTACGAAGACAAACTGGAAGTTATCTCCCAGACCCAAGACGTTATCAACAGTGTTGTAACCTGGCTGAAAGACAACAACTACCAGGATTATCCTTATGTAAAAGCGCTTGTTGAAGATGCTGTTGACCAGTTGAACAAAGCCACCAAGGCAAAAGAGAACTACGAAAAATATGCCAACGAAGGCAAATGGAAAGATGCTTTCCTGTGGGCCGAACAATACTGGCAGTATCAGGTGAAAGCTGCCGATGTTGGTTTGCGTGCTAAAACACTTTTGAAAGAAAAACTTGAAGAAGGAAAGTAATAGTAATAATCAAGGTTTAATAACTTTAACAGATGAATATCATGAAAAACATAAAGCAATATATAAGCCTAATTTTAGTTGCTGCCTTCTTCGGCTCTACAATGATTTTTACCAGTTGTGGAGGTGAAAAAAAGAAAGGCGCGGAAGAATTAGGCGCACCAAGAGGAAAAGAATCTTTTGGTGATGTAACAAAACGCAGGGGGTTAAACTCCGAGGATGTGCTTGCAGCAGCAAAAACATTTACCCCCGATCACATCAGTGACGAATACGTTGCACTCAACTCGGGCGGTCAGGAAGGCAACATGCCTACTTATCTTGTCCCGTCCATGCGTCTGGTGAAATATACACCGACAGCCACCCGTCAACCGTATATCGGATATGGTTACAGTCTTGAAACCAAAAATTTGATGAAGGACGGTTTTATCGACGGTGCCGAAATTCTGTGGGGTGACACTCACCATCCCGGTTATTCAGAAACCGATGGCGATTACGACGGCAAATGGGCTGTTGTGAACGATAAAGCCAACCCGAGGATTTTTGTCGTTGACCTGAGAGACTGGGAACTGAAACAAGTTGTCATTAACCCGCTGTTCCGCAGCGACCACGGCGGCTGTTTCTTCACACCCAATTCGGAATACATTCTCGAAGCTACCCAGTATCCGGCTCCGTTCGATCACAAATATTACCCGTTGAATGATGTGAACTTCCGTAAATACTGGAGGGGTGGTTTGACCTATTGGAAATTTGACAATCAGAAAGGAAGAATTGATGAGAAAAACTCATTCACTGTTGAATTTCCTCCTTATACACAAGACCTCTCCGATGCAGGTAAGCTCGACAGTGACGGTTGGTCGTTTACCAACTCGTTCTGTACCGAAATGTACATCGGTGGCATCGAGAAAGGCCGTCCGCCGTTTGAGGCCGGATGTTCTTCAAGAGACGTTGACTACCTGCATGTTGTGAACTGGAAGAAAGCCGAACAACTGATCAAACAGGGAAAATACAAGATCATCAACGGACATAAGGTTATCCCGATAAAAACCGCTGTTGCCAACAACATTCTTTTCCTGATTCCGGAACCGAAATCACCCCACGGCGTGGATGTTGACCCGACAGGAAAATACATCATCGTGGCCGGTAAACTGGACTCACATGCCTGGGTTTATTCATTCGACAAGATCATGAAAGCCATCAAAGAAAAGAACTTTGAAGGAAAAGATGATTACGGCATTCCGATCATTGCCCTTGAAACCGCCCTCCATGGCAGCGTGGAAGTCGGCCTCGGCCCCTTGCACAACCAGTTTGACGATGAACCGGGAATTGTTTACACTTCGGTATATGTTGACTCGTGGACAACGAAATGGGACTACATCAACCTGAAAGTGCTCGATCATGTTTCTTCAAACTACAACATCGGTCACCTGGTATCAGCCCACGGCGACACCAAACATCCGAGGGGTAAATACCTGATCGAACTGGATAAACTGTCCATTGACCGTTTCAACCCGGTCGGCCCGTTGCATCCGCAAAACCACCAGTTGATTGACATTGACGGACCGAAGATGAAGATCATCTATGATATGCCATTGCCTATGGGTGAGCCCCATTATACTGTCATGATTGATGCACATGGTCTTTACCATCCTATTGATATTTACCCGGTTGGAACTGACATTACAACCAATAAAATAGCTCCTTATGCCACTGCGGCCGGCAAGGAATATGTAAAACGCAAAGGCAAAACGGTAGAAGTTTTCGGTACGATCAACAACGGCAAAGTAACTCCGGAAAACCTGAATGTGAAACAGGGAGAAACGGTGATCATTCACCTGACCAACCTGGGCCAGACCAAGACCGATCATTATGTTTACGAGATCGCTTCGTACGACCAGCAATATCACTGGCGTCCGGGTGAAACGGCAACCCTGAAATTCCTCGCTGAAAAAGCGGGCATGTTCCCGTTGCTGCTCGATCATATCAACAGTCCTGCAGGCAGACAGTTACAGGGTTACCTTGTTGTTAATTACAATGCGGCTGCCGAAAATGCAAGATTGCTTGCTTTCTCGAAAAGGATTCAGGCAGATAATGAAATGCAGAAATTCAAACCGTCGGCTATTGAGTTGAAAAACCTGCTGCCGGGCGAAATGGAGTTCCTCAACTACGGTTGTACGGCATGTCACATGTTCGGCAAAGAGCTGAACGGGCCTGATTTGCTGATGGTTGACAAACGTCGTAGCGATGACTGGCTGAAATCATGGATCACAAATCCGAAAAAACATTATGGCGAAGCCGACATCGAAGCCATGCGTCAGAAATATAAACTGGCCATGCCTGACCAGAATGTGTCGAACGATGATGCTGATCTGATCATCAAATATCTGAAAGCAAAATCAGAAGCATTCATGAAAGAACAGCAGAAATAAGTTGAATTAGTTTTCATTTAAAAATAAAAGGGGACAGGAGAATATCCTGTCCCTTCTTTTTTTAAATTTGCAAAAAACCTTAAAAAAATAATCTTATGAAAAAAATCTTTGTACTTATTTTAATGCTGGCAGCGGGCAGTTTCATCCTGTCAAGCTGTGGCGGTGGCGGGCAGAAAAGCTCAAAAGCTGATGACTCCAAAAAAGCCGAAAAGCAGCTCACCGTAAACATACAGAATGGAGAAACGGTGTACAAAAAAGTTTGTATTGCCTGTCACATGACCGGCGTTGCCGGCGCACCTGCGCTTAATAATAAAGAAAGATGGACCGAGATTGCCAAAAAAGGCATGAAACAACTTCATCATGATGCCATTGATGGTTTTACCGGCGATTATGGCGTGATGCCCCCGAGAGGAACCTGTACGGATTGCTCCGACCAGGATCTGTATGATGCGATAGGATACATGCTGAAAGAAGCAGGTGTCAGTGCACAATAACTTCTATGATCTTTACTGATTCCTGAAGTTATCCAATTATAAAAATAAAACACATGAACAACAAAACACTTTCTTATCGTGTACTCGCCGGGATCGCTGCAATACTGATCATCGTATTGTATTTTGCTCCCATTTGGTGGGTAGCTCTGCAAAGCATTCAGTACCCCAAGTCGATGTATCCCCGCGGGATTAGGATCGATTTTAAATACAACGGGGTTTACAACGGATGCAAAG
Organism: Bacteroidales bacterium; assembly: GCA_029933225.1. Taxonomy (GTDB): domain Bacteria; phylum Bacteroidota; class Bacteroidia; order Bacteroidales; family F082; genus JAADID01. Next base: position 32,722 of record JAOZOO010000015.1, read on the forward strand.
GGCAAAAGGAGCGTGAGGAACTTGCTGCTGATCAGCAAGGTGCCGACTGTCTGCGGGAGATGAATGCCATCAACCACTTTATCGGTATGTACCATATCGTGCAGGGTGTCAACAGGGATAATACCCGTAAATATCCAATCTACTATGTGTTTGACACAAAGAAAGATGCACAGGGTAATGAGATCATTGACCCCAATACAGGGAAACCCATTGAGGTCAATGTAACGCCGAAAGCATTGATCATTCTGGATTACATTATGCGGTCTTCCCCGTATCTTTTTGCCATATTTGTAATTATGGTGCTTGTATTTATGTTTACTCCTAAAAAGAAGAACTGGTATTTTGCCATCATTCCGGCACTGCTTCCATTCTACTTTCTCGGGGTTTACAGTTTCTATCTTGGCTGGTACGGCCACAATCTGACGATGCATGGCGGAGGAGCATTCCGGGGTATCAAACCTTTCATGCCCACGGTATTCGGCGAAGGTAAAGTGGCTCAGTTTACTACAAGATCTTATCCGGATTACGGATTCTTTATTGCAGTTGCTATTCTTGCTCTTTTGGTAATTGCCGCTTTGTTGAAACGCAAAAGCCTGAAAGAGGAAGAACCAGAATCATAATTTTTTCAAAATTACCTGAAATGGAACGGGCAAAAGTGTTTATTTGGGAACTTAAAAGCCGGAAATCTTTTGTCCGTTTCGTTTTCTTTTTGCTGAAAATATCAGCAATTTCTTTTTCCCTCCTGTTTTTCCTTCCTTTGGAGAAAACTTACTCGCAAGACCAGAATTTCGGAACTTATTTCAAATTACAGGAACCCCCGGCAACGGCTGACAGCATTAACCTGCAGGTATTGATAGATGCGGCAAAACCCGGTGATACTATTTCTTTGAAACCCATTGTTTATACAGGACCCGTGGTGATCGCCATGAGCCGTCTGACCATTGACGGACATGGAAAAGCAGCCATCGACGGTTTGGGGATCGGGTCAGTAATAACCATCGATGCCGATAGCATCCGGATTCTGAATTGTATCATCAGGAATTCGGGCGGGTTACACGACAAGATCAATGCGGGCATAACACTCAAGGGGAATTACAACCGAATCGAGAATTGCAAGATCGAAGAATGTCTGTTTGGTATCGATGTTTTCAAATCGCAGCACAACAAAATCATTCATAACGAGATATCTTCTCTGACAAAACGGTCTAAAGCCCTGAAAGGGGATGCCATCCGTTTCTGGTGGTCGCAATACAATCACGTGATCGGCAACCACTGGCACGATAGCCGGGATATGGTTGTCTGGTATTCTGCCCAGAATCTTTTTCAGGAAAACAAAGGAATAGGCAATCGTTACGGCATCCATTTCATGTATTCGCATAATAACCGGATACAAAACAACACGCTGATCAACAACTCGGTGGGTGTTTTCCTGATGTACAGCGAGCGCACCATCATGACGGGAAACTACATCATGGGAAACCATCGCGGCAGCGGCATGTGCCTCGGCATGAAAGAAACTTCATCGAACCAGATACTCAACAACCGTTTTATCTATTCTACACAGGGCATCCATGTGGATGTTTCACCTTATGTACCCGAGCAGATCAACACCATCGAACACAATGAAATTGCTTTCTGCGGAACAGCGGTCTATTTCAATTCTAACCAGGAAGGCAACCTTTTCAAAAACAATTATTTTCACAACAACCTCACCCAGGTGGAAGTGGAATCGACCACAGCGAATTTCAATAAATGGGACAATAATTATTGGGACGATTACCAGGGATTTGACAAGAACCACGACAATATCGGTGACTTCCCCTATAAGTTGTATTCTTACGTTGAACATCTGTGGGATTTTGACAAAACCGTAAAATTCTTTTACGGAGCGCCCATTCTGGCCATCCTTGATTTCCTTGAGCGGCTTGCCCCTTTCTCTCAACCCAAATTCCTGCTTGAAGACAAAAAACCCATGTACATCTGGAATGATAAGGTCAATAAGGAGAAGTAGATTTTTATAATATTTTTTGTATATTTACACTCATGAAAAAGCAGGTGCTCATCATCGGTTTGCTGGCCTTGTTTCTGGGCATGTTGTACCTTCCGGATTATCCGCTGTTGAGTTACTATCTGGGGCAACAAAAGCTCACCATTTCCAATTCCGATCTGACACCTGAAAGCGTCAATACGCTGATCGGTGATATCCGTTACTTGCAGGCACTTACAGAGAGGGCGAACGATTGCTGCGACGAGACAAAAAAAGCACCCGAGCCGCCACCGAAAACACAAAACAATACCATCAACATTGTTTATCTGCTCACGGCAAATTCAATACTGCAAACCGAAAATTCAATACAGATCAATTTCTTACCGTATAAATTCATCATCAAGGATTGCATCATCCTGCTGGGCAATCCCCCTCCCAAAGCTTAATTTATATTCTTTTTCTTAGTTACACTTACTTATTAACTTACGAACCGTAAAATACCGGGCCAAAACGTCAGGTAATTAATCATTTCGGGATTGGTGCTTATTTGAGGTTTGTAATTTATATTTGAGATTTTACTCAGTTTTATTAATTGCATTTTGTTGGTTTATCATGCATCATAACATTTAAGTGTAAATAAGGAGTATGCCTGTTGACGGAGTTTGTCATGCAGGCAAACGGTATTCCGGATTTAAAACTGATTTAACTTCTGTAATTCCTTGTATCAGCTCCGGTATCCTTTCGTCAGCAGGCATCATTTAAATGCTTTACGAAGCATCCGGTTTAACATAAAATATTTCTAAATCAAACTTATGTAAGTATGAAGCAAAGCATTTTAAAAATAAAATTCATTGTTCTTTTGTTGATTATGATCTCTGCTGTTGCTTTGACAGCACAGGTTACCGACACCATCTCCCTTGAACAAATATTGATCAAAGGAACTGCAAATGACAAGTTGCTGACCACACACATCTCGGCAGAAACGATCAAACTGCAGGATGTGCATGATGTGGGCGAGATGTTCAAAACCCAACCCGGTTTCGGTGTTGTCAAACGGGGCAATTATGCCATGGAGCCGGTACTCAGGGGATTCAAATATGAAGATATCAATGTACAGATTGACGGCGGGACCAAGACTTCCAATGCCTGCCCCAACCGGATGGATCCGGCCATTTCACAGGTATCACCCGAAGAAGTTGAAAAAGTGGAAGTGATCAAAGGTCCCTATCAGGTACGGTTCGGGCCTTCACTTGGCGGACTGATCAATGTGGTGACAGAAAACCCGGTAAAGGTTGAGCATTTCAAAGTCAGAGGAAATATAGGTGGCAGCTTCATCTCCAACGGGATAAATTATATTACCCAGGGTAATTTGCAGTTACTGAGCAAAAACCTTGACGCGTCACTGCATGCAGACTACAAGGACTTTGGCGACTATAAAAGTGGGGACGGGACAACGATTCCATCATCCTACTCAAGGTTCGGCTATTCGGTCAAGTTAGGAAACAACCACGGCAAATACAAACAAAACCGGATACAACTCACCTGGCGACAGGGTTTTGCAAAAGACATCGACCACGCCGGTTTACCCATGGATGCCGATAAGGACAACAGTACGCTGGCTTACCTTGATTATATGGCGCGTGACATTTCAGACCTTATTTTCCTGCTGAAGGCAAAGGTCTTTACTTCGTATGTGGATCATGAAATGTCAACCCGTAACCGTCCGAGCTGGAATTATACTGAATCGGTAGCTCCGGTCACTTCCAAATCATTCGGCGGAAGATTTGAACTGGGCATGAAACCCAACGGCAAGCTTGTTGAGTTCATGGGGATGGATTACAATTATACCAACAAGGACGGGACGCGGAACCGGCTTGTGAAAATAAATGCATGTACAGGCGATACATTGCCGAAACCAAAAGAATTTGTTGACCTCGTCTGGCAGGATTCAAAGATCAGTGACCTGGGGATTTTCTTTGAAAATAAATTCCAGATCAACGAAAAACTCTTATGGGTTGCCGGTATCCGTTTCGATTATGTAAGCTATGCCATCGACAATCCTTCCCCGGACTTTAAAGAGCTTTACAACAACGACATACAACCTGACAACGATTACAATGTATCGGTAAACACTTCCCTTACCTGGCAATTCAATCAAGATTTTTATCTGCAGTGGGCTATCGGACGGGGCGTTCGATCAGCCGAACTGACGGAGAAATTCATCAACCACCTGTCCGTCGGATTAGACGCTTATGAATATGTGGGCAATCCGCATCTGAAACCGGAAGTCAATTATCAAACTGATCTGATTGTCAGCAAAGAATGGGATGCCGTTCATATCTATGCCGATGTGTTTTACTCGTATCTCGATAACTTCATCACAGCTTTTGTTGACACGACACTGAAGAAAAAGTTCATGCCGTGCAAGCCGCCTCCGCATGCCAAACGTTTTGCCAATGTGGATCAGGCTATGATGACCGGGTTTGAAGCAGGTGTTGATGTCTTTTTTGCAAAATATTTCAGATACTCGCTCAATGGCGGGTTTACTTATGCTCAAAATCTGTCTTGGGATGAACCGCTGCCCGAGATTCCTCCGTTTATGGCCAATACTTCCTTTGGATATAAATCCAAAAAAGTGACTGCGGAGATCAGGGCGCACTTTGCTGCGGAACAAAAAAGGGTATCAACCAACTTTTTGGAAACCAGCACTCCGGGATATGCCGTTGTGGACATTGCCGCATCCTATACGCCGGCAGATTGGGTTGAGATCAGGGCATCCATTACAAACCTGCTGAATACCAACTATGTAGATCATTTAAGCAGGGCATATAAAAACATGGGGCCGGATACAGGAAGCCTGTATTACGAGCCGGGCACCAGCTTTAACATCGGTGTAAATTTCAAGTTTTAAAGATTTCGTGCCGAAGATTTAACAAAATATGTAAATTTGATACATATTTTAAAACCAAATAAAATGAGTCAAGCCGGAAACAATCTGAACAGGCGGCAGTTTCTAAAATCCAGCGCCATTGCTGTGGGGGCAATGGCTGCTGTGGGTGCCGGTGTCGGTTATCTGCAAAAGGTCACTGCCGAAACACGAATCAATCAGGATTTTCTCAGACCTCCAGGAGCCCTTCCCGAAGCGGATTTTATTTACGGTTGTATCAAATGCGGCCTTTGTGTACAGATTTGCCCCGTCCAGGCCATCAAACTGGCAGGCATCAAAGAAGGGTTGGCTTACGGTACACCTTATATAGATGTGAGGGCACAGGCATGTGATTTTTCGTGCGATTCGATTCAATGTGTGGAAACATGTCCCACGGCAGTCCTTTATTTCAAACAGTTTAAGAGGGCAGGTGAAAAAGCCATTGCCGAATACGACAAGCTGCATGGCCAGGATAAAAATTACAATCCTTTCCCCGTGCAGATACAGGCGATGAAAAGCATCGTCAAAATGGGGTTTGCAAAAATAAACGAGTCCACATGCCTCGCATACCAGGGGAAAGGATTCAAAGGCACGCCACGCGGCAAGGACTTCAAGGGGATTAACCGCTCACCATACACCGGCGAGCCAAAAGCAACACCTGTTAGTGAAAAAGTTTACGATGAAAAAATCTGTAACCTTTGTGTGAAAGAATGCCCGATAGGCGAAACAGCCATCATCATGGAAGACACCACATCCGGCGGTGGAAAAATAGTTCCCAAAGTGCTGAAAGGATGCACCGGATGTGGCGTATGTGTCATGGTTTGTCCGACGGAAGAACCCAGTATTATTGTTGAACCTGTAAAATCTTAAGGGCTATGTTTGGAAAGAAAAATAAAACCCCGTTGCCTCCGAAAAGCAGAGAAGAAATGCCGTTCGCAAAAATGGGACTGACCCTGAAAGAATGGCGCAACGAACATAAAAACAAACACAAATGGAGAACCATCCGGTGGAGTGTGCTGATTGGAATGAATCTGCTGTTTGTCATTTCTTTCATCCTGGATCTTGCCTTGCTTGAAGGCTCTTTAAGCGGTTCCAGATTTATGGGGCTCTACCTGATGGATCCTTTCAACTCGTTCCAGGTGCTTATCATTTCATTTATGACAGGCCACTGGAAATATCTGACCATGAACTTTGTCATCGGTTTTTTTACCATTTTCCTTTTTTACTTTTTTGCAGGCGGAAGGACTTATTGCTCCTGGATTTGCCCTTATCATTTTCTGGCGGAATGGGGTGAAAAACTACACAATTACTTAGTGAAGAAAAAGAAAATCAAAGAGCATACTTTCAATATTTATCTTCGGTTTGTTTTCTGGGGCGGCTTTCTTATTCTGGCGCTGGTAACCAAGAACCTGGTATTTGAGAATCTGAACCCCATCGGTATCTTATCGAGGGCCATGATCTACGGGCCGGGGTTGATCCTGCTGTGGATATTTGCACTGATCATCTTTGAAATTGTTTACAGTAAAAGATTCTGGTGTCGTTATATTTGTCCGGTCGGAGCAACGTGGAGTCTGGTTGGAAAGGGCACCCCGCTTGCTATTAAATTTGAGTTGGACAAATGCGCTCATTGCCTTGATTGTCAACAGGTATGTCTTGTGCCTCACGAGCTGTGGTTCGTGAAAAAAGGAGCGGCCACCAAAGAGATCCATCACGCGGGCTCCGACTGCACGCGGTGTGGATTATGCGTGGATGTGTGCCCGGGAGACGCATTAAGTTACACCATAAAAGGTTGGGATAAGATTTTATGACAGAAAACGGAAAAGAAATATTGATCAATGCACAGGGACTGACAAAGTCATTTAATAAAGCCAAAGTCCTTCGGAACCTGTCGGTAAAATGGACTTCAGGCGAACGGATCGCTCTGATCGGTCAAAACGGTGCAGGCAAAACCACACTGATACGGTGTATTCTGGGGCAATATACTTATGACGGTACACTGGAGATACTTGACCGTAACCCCCGTAAAGAAAGAGTGGAGATTCTTAAAGAAGTGGGATTTGTACCACAGATACCCCCACCGCTGAAGATCACAGTTAAAGAAATGTTGAATTTTTTCTCAAACATCAGCCACATTCCCCAGCAACATTATATTGACATTGCCGAAAAGCTTGGCCTTCAGATCGGTGACAGCCTTTCAAAGCCATTCGTCGCCCTGTCGGGAGGGATGAAACAAAAACTGTTGGTTTCATTTGCTTTGGGAAAAAAACCTAAAATACTTTTAATGGATGAGCCGTCTGCCAATCTGGACCCGGCAGCACGGGAGATATTTTTTGATTTTCTGGGAAGTTACACCGAAGAGGCACTGCTGGTACTCAGCAGCCACCGGATGGCTGAAATATCAGGACTCGTTAACCGGGTTGTTGAAATGGATTTTGGAGAAATTGTCGTTGATAAAACCCTTTAAATATCTTTATCATGAAAAAATTAGTCTTTACCATTATTACCGTACTTCTGTTTTCGTGTACTCACGAAACAGACTATTCTCCGCGCGAAGTAAATTATGACCGGGATATTTGCGCCCAGTGCCTGATGGGAATTGCAGAACAACCCTGGGCCGTTCAGGCCATTAATTCTCATGGTGATGTTCTGTGGTTTGATGACATCGGATGTTTAAATGAATACATGAAAAGCGAACCGTGGAAAAAATTCAAAGGCGACGGAACCGTAAAAATCTGGGTGGGTGATTCGCAAAACAAAGGTCAATGGTTGGATGCCGAAAAAGCTTATTACACTTTCGGACAACATACACCCATGGGATATGGTTACAGTGCCGTATCGCAGCCCGGCGACTCCACCTATACTTATCAACAGGTGCTCAGACGGATTGATGAGGGCAAGACCATGCGCGAAGGATTTTTGAAAGAACACAAAATGATGGGGAAAGGGGAAGAAGGGGATTAGTGAGT
>JAOZOO010000016.1:0-7476 GCA_029933225.1 Bacteroidales bacterium
TTAAAATCACCTTCTTTTTTCCCTTCAAACTTTCGTCTCACGTAAGGTTTTCTTTCCGGTTTCTCCATGTATTTTTCCTTTTTGCTTCCCTCGTACATTTCATATTTGATAAACCGGGTTTCGATAGGACCGTTGAATAATTGAATCCTGGCCGAAGGTCGCAATCCCACAAATTTGGCTGCTTCATAATTGGAGGTAATGATCCAGGCCTCAAATCCGATAAAGTTACTTTTCAGCACATCGCCAATACCTTTATATAAACGGACGATCTCCCCCCTTTCTTCCATCCTTTTCCCGTAAGGCGGATTAAACACCAGAATTCCTTTTTTATCTTTGGGTTTAAGACTGTCAAAATAAGCAACTTTCACTTCGATGTCTTTATGCAGTCCGGCATTTCGCAGGTTCCTTTTTGCAATGCCGATAGCCTTTGCCGACCTGTCGGATGCAAAGATGCTGCAACCGGTTTCTTCAATGGCCAGGTCAGCTTCATTTTTCACCTTCTCCCACAAGTCCTTATCATAATCGGCCCAGTTCATGAAAGCATAGTTTTTCCGGTAATAGCCGGCCGGGATATGCTGAACCTGCATGGCCGCCTCAATGGCAATGGTTCCCGAACCGCACATGGGGTCATAAAAATCCTTTTCGCCTTTCCAGCCCGTCAGTTTGATCATGCCTGCTGCCAGCACTTCATTGATCGGGGCTTTATCGGCCGCAATGCGATATCCGCGCCTATGCAGCGATTCACCCGAACTGTCGAGAGAAATGGAACACTGGTCGTGACTGATGTGCACATCAATATAAACATCGGCTTCCGCCTTCCCCACCCACGGACGTTTCCCCGTGACTTCTCTGAACTGATCCACGATGGCGTCTTTTGTTTTTAATGCCGTATATTGTGTATGATCAATCTTTGAATGAAAAACATTGGCATTGACTGAAAATGTCTGGTCAATCCTGAAAATATCCGGCCAGTGGATTTTCATGGCTTCGTCATATAGCTGTTCTTCATTTTCAGCTTTGAAAACCGCAATGGGTTTCAATACCCTTATGGCCGTGTAGCACTGGTAGTTAGCTTTATACATCATTTCCGTATCGCCTTCAAAGCTGACTCCCCGGTTGATCACCTGAATATTTTTGGCTCCGATTTCTTTCAGTTCCCCTGCCAGGACATCCTCGAGGCCGGCAAAGGTTTTCGCCATGAAAGGTTGTGTGTTTTCGTTTTGTTCCATAATTTTTAAAATCCCTGCAAAAGTAATGCTTTAAAACACAGGTATTTTCTTACATGTAAAATATATCGGTATCACGAAATTATCAAATCTTTTTTATTTTTGACAAGATCAAATTTCAGACTAAATAATTACACTCATGAAAACTATTGTTTTATCCGCTATTTTGCTTCTTGCCTTAACCTATTCCGGTTGCAAATCCTGCGAGTGCGACTGCCAGGGAGATGTTAACATCCAGAACACTTCGGGAAATGCCTATTCCTTTGAGATCAAAAAGAAAACCGCCGTTATCTTTAAAGGTACCATGGCCGGTAACGACGACCTCTGGTTCGGGTTGGAAGAAGGGAACTTCAAGCTTTTGTACGGTGAGCAAAACCTCGACAGGGAAAAAGATTTCAGCATCCGGGACTGTGAAACAACAGTGGTGAAGATAAGCGATTAAGTTCTCTCGGGGTGCGGGGTGCACGTTACGGAGATTCCGGTACATAACTCAAACCTGCAACCTGAAACGACTTCACCAATCACTATTCACCAATCCCAATCACTCCCCTCCCCGTTTATCCAGTGCCTCTCTTGCTTCGAGCAACAACTGCCGCACACGCTTCAGGGTGTTAATGACTTCCAGCTTGTCAATGGATTCCTGTTTTTTGTGTTTTTCGAGGTATTCCCGAACCCCTTTCACCGTCATTCCTTTTTCCTTAATGAGGTGATAGATGATCTCGAAATGGTCCATGTCTTTGCGTGTATAAAGACGTGTGCCCTTTTCGCTTTTTTTGGGTTTGATAAAATCGAATTGCTGTTCCCAGTAACGGATGAGTGAAGTATTTACGCCAAAGCGGCCGGCAACATCACCAATTTTAAAATAGATTTTCTGCGCCATAGCCGTATGTGCTTAATCCAGCGACTGGTTGGGAAGTTTCGACAGGTCGAGAAGTTTTTCGTACTCTTCGGGAGTCAGGTCATTGAAGAAATAATAAATGGGATTGACCGCACGGTGGTCTTTTCTTACTTCGTAATGCAGATGCGGGGCGGTAGATTTACCCGTATTCCCGATAAATCCGATGATCTGCCCGCGTTTTACCTTTTCTCCTTTTTTCACATTAAAGCTTTTCAGGTGGGCATAAAAAGTAATGTAGCCATATCCGTGGTCGATCTCAATCTGGTTGCCGTAACCCCTTCTCGAATGTTTTGCCTTGACCACTTTCCCTTCGCCCGTGGCATAAACCGGCGTCCCCTGCGGAGCCGAAAAGTCAACTCCCCTGTGGAATTTTTTGATTTTGTAAATGGGGTCGATACGATAACCGTAAAATGAAGACAACCGTTTCAAATCCTTGTTGCTCACCGGCTGGATGGCCGGAATGCTCGCCAGCATTTTCTCTTTATTCTTGGCCATTCCAAAAACCTCGTCAAAAGATTTTGACTGGACATAGATCTCACTGGCAATCTTATCCAGTTTTTTTGCGGTTTCGATAAGCAGTTCCGAGTTGTTGTAACCTTCCAGTTCGGTATAACGGTCAACACCCCCGTAACCGGCCTGCCTGATCGACTTGGGGATGGGTTCGGCTTCAAAGATCACGCGGTAGATATTGTCATCACGGTCGGCCAGATCATCCAGCAATGACTGCATCTGATCCAGACGCTGGTTCATGATCTGGGTTTGCAGACGATACTGTGCCAGCTCACGTTCCAGCACCCGTTCTTTTGGCGAACTGAAAAACGAATACGCACCGATAATCAATAAAATGGAAAACGCCAGAACGGACACCAGATACAGGAAAACTTTTAAAATCCGCTGTCCCGTCGTTGGTTTGTGCTCCTCGTATGCGAGCGTCTTGGTGTTGAATGTATATCTGGTCTTGGCCATTATCCTCTTTAAAGCGGGGCAAAAGTAATTAAAACGATTAAATTTGCATCCTTAAAAAAAGTGAAATTATCAACCCTTATCTGTTAACTGATTGTAAATGAAATCATCAGAAATAAGAACAACTTTTCTTCAATATTTTGAACGAAAAAACCACAAAATAGTTTCGTCAGCGCCCATGGTTATTAAGGATGATCCCACGCTGATGTTTACCAATGCCGGCATGAATCAGTTCAAGGAATTGTTTCTCGGAAATGCGCCCATCGAATATCATCGGGTAGCCAACACACAAAAGTGTTTGCGGGTTTCCGGAAAGCATAACGACCTGGAAGAAGTGGGCCACGACACCTACCATCACACGATGTTTGAGATGCTGGGAAACTGGTCTTTCGGCGACCCTGAACATCCCGAAAAAGGATACTTCAAAGAGGAAGCCATTGCCTGGGCCTGGGAACTGCTGGCTGATGAATTCGGAATCAGCAAAGACGACCTTTATGCCACCGTTTATGAAGGCGACGAAAAAGACGGATTGGGACCTGATAAGGAATCATACGACTTCTGGAAGGAACATTTACCCGAATCTCACATTTTCTGGGGTTCCAAAAAAGATAATTTCTGGGAGATGGGCAACACCGGCCCCTGTGGCCCCTGTTCGGAAATTCACATTGACATCCGTGATGAAGAAGAAAAGAAAAAAATTCCTGCCGCAGAGCTGATCAACAAAGATCATCCGGAAGTGATTGAGATTTGGAACCTGGTGTTCATCGAATTTAACCGACTTGCCGATGGAAAACTGGAACCGTTAAAAGCCAAACACGTGGATACGGGTATGGGGTTCGAGCGGCTGACCATGGTGCTGCAGGGCGTAAAATCCAACTACGATACTGATATTTTCAGGCCGGTCATTGACAAGATTGCAAAAATGGCGTCAACACAATACGGACAGGACGAAAAAGAAGATATTGCCATGCGTGTGGTGGCTGACCATCTGCGTGCCATTGCTTTTGCCATCGCCGACGGGGCCTTGCCTTCCAACATCGGCGCGGGTTATGTCATTCGCCGTATCCTTCGCCGGGCCGTACGCTATGGCTATACCTTCCTCGGTTTTGACGAACCTTTCATTTATAAGCTGGTGCCTGTTTTGGTTGATCAAATGGGCAGCGTATTTCCCGAACTGAAAAAACAGCAGGAACTGATCGAAAAGGTGATGAAAGAGGAAGAAACAGCCTTTTTACGCACCCTTGCCTTCGGGATCAAGCGGTTCGATCAATACATTGAAAACCATCCTGATAAGAAGACCATTGAAGGCGATTTTGCTTTTGAACTGTTCGACACTTTCGGTTTCCCCATCGATCTCACACGGCTGCTTGCCCGCGAAAAAGGATACGAGGTGGACATGGAAGGATTTAACAGAGGGCTGGAAGCGCAGAAGTCCCGTTCGAGAAAGGCCGCCGAAGTGGAAGCCGGCGACTGGATAACATTGAACGACGGAGAACCCAAAACAGAATTCGTCGGATACGACCAACTGGAATGTGAAGCCCGGATACTGCGTTACAGGAAGGTAACAGCCAAAAAGAAAGATGTTTACGAAGTGGTGCTCGACCGCACACCTTTTTATGCCGAATCAGGCGGACAGGTAGGCGACAAAGGCGAACTGATATCTTCACACGAAACGCTGCACGTACTCGATACCAAAAAAGAGCATAATCTGATTATTCATATTGTTCAGGAAAAACCGCAGCATCCCGAATCTGTTTTTGTGGCCAGAGTGGACGGGCAAAAACGGCTGTTGACCATGAACAACCACAGCGCCACCCACCTGATGCATGCCGCCTTACGAAAAGTGCTCGGAAAACAGGTGGAACAAAAAGGTTCTTATGTTGATGACAAACACCTGCGGTTCGACTTTTCCTATTTCGGGAAAATGACCGGCGAGCAGATCAGGGAGGTGGAAAACCTGGTGAACGACAAGATCAGGGAAAATGTGAAAGCCATTGTAAAAACCGATATACCCATTAACGAAGCCCTTGAAATGGGAGCCATGGCGCTGTTTGGTGAGAAATACGGAGACCACGTTCGGATGGTCATCTATGATCCGGAGTACTCGGTGGAGTTGTGCGGAGGAACCCACGTGCCGCAAACCGGCCAGATCGGACTGTTCAAAATAACTTCAGAAAGTGCCATCGCTGCCGGGGTCAGAAGGATAGAAGCCGTAACAGGCAGAAAAGCAGAAGAGTTTGTGAACAGCCGGATTGATACGCTGAATGAAATCAAGGAAATGCTCAAAAAACAACCTGATGTGGTTCATGCCGTCAGTAATCTGATCGAGCAAAACAAAAAACTGCAAAAAGAAGTGGAAACCCTCCAAAAGGAAAAAGCATCACAGGTTGCAGGCGAATTGTTTAATCAGGCGGAACAGATCGGGGATATCCATTTTATCGCCAAAAAAGTAAACCTCGATGTAAATCAGGCAAAGGACCTTGCCCACAAGCTCCGGCAAATGGATGACCGGGTTTTTGTTGTGCTGGCCATGCAAAATGCAGGTAAGGTAAATCTTGTGGTTGCCGTTTCCGATGCATTGGTTGACAAAGGTCTTCATGCCGGGAATATGATCAGGGAAGTTGCTTCACACATCAAAGGCGGTGGCGGAGGGCAACCCCATCTTGCAACGGCGGGTGGCAAAGATGCCGGTGGTATCCAGGCAGCTTTCGATGCCGCAAGGAAATTGTTGAAATAGCCGAAAATTGTGTTTGGGTGGTTCTTTCACACTAAATCACTTCGTGGTTCATTGTTGTATTCAGTCTAAATCAGCTTTACATTATTTAAGTTCTGTTAAAATTCCTTATTTTTGTTTGATTGGTATCTTTTCGTGTGAATTAGATTTACTTTTGCGCTGTTAATCTATTCATAGATAGATTGTGTCAACTAAATACTTAACCCTTTTAAAAAAACAATATCTTATGGACCTGAATAACATTATGAACGACCTGGTCAAAAAACATCCAGGGGAAGAAGAATATCATCAGGCAGTTCGCGAAGTGCTTGAATCAATTGAACATGTTGTCAACGAACATCCCGAACTGGAGTCGGCCGGTATTATCGAACGGCTTATCGAACCCGACCGCGTCCTCATGTTCAAAGTGCCCTGGGTTGACGATGAAGGCAAAGTACATGTCAACCTCGGTTACCGTGTTCAGTTTAACAATGCCATCGGCCCTTACAAAGGCGGGCTGCGATTTCACCCCAGCGTAAATTTAAGCATTCTTAAATTCCTAGGATTTGAACAAATTTTCAAAAATGCCCTGACCACGCTTCCCATGGGTGGCGGCAAAGGGGGGTCCGACTTCAACCCCAAAGGCAAATCGGATGCCGAGATCATGCGCTTTTGCCAGGCATTCATGCTGGAACTCTGGAAACTGATTGGTCCCGAAACCGATGTCCCTGCCGGCGATATCGGCGTGGGAGGAAAAGAGATCGGATATTTGTATGGTATGTATAAAAAGTTGCAACGCGAGCACACCGGTGTATTGACAGGAAAAGGAATTACCTGGGGCGGGAGCCTGATCAGACCCGAGGCAACCGGTTTCGGGGCGGTTTACTTTACGGAAGAAATGCTGAAGACAAAAGGTGAAACATTAAAAGGAAAAATTGTTGCCCTCTCCGGTTTTGGAAATGTGGCCTGGGGCGCAGCAACCAAAATTACTGAACTGGGCGGAAAAGTAGTCACGCTTTCCGGTCCTGACGGATACATTTATGACGAAGAAGGCATTGAAGGCGAAAAGATCGAATACATGCTTGAACTGCGTGCATCCAACCAGGATGTGGTTGAACCTTATGCACAGGAATTTCCCAACGCAAAATTCTTCCCCGGTAAACGTCCCTGGGAAGTCAAGGTAGATGTGGCTCTTCCGTGTGCAACCCAAAATGAACTGGACGGCAATGATGCACAAGTCCTGGTTGACAATGGCTGTATTTGCGTGGCCGAAGGTGCCAACATGCCTTCTACCCCCGAAGCCGTTGAAGTCTTCCAGAAAAACAAAATCCTGTTCGGTCCGGCCAAAGCCGTTAACGCGGGAGGCGTTGCCACTTCAGGCCTGGAAATGACGCAAAACGCCATGAAGCTGGCCTGGACACGCGAAGAAGTTGACGCCAAGCTGCATCACATTATGAGAAGTATCCACGACTCCTGTGTCCGCCACGGAACAACCCCTGACGGTTACGTTGACTATGTGAAAGGAGCCAACGTCGCCGGATTCCTGAAAGTGGCCAATGCCATGCTGGATCAGGGCGTGATTTAAATGGAATAAGAAAAAGTCGAAATCATAACCTGACAGGTCTCTCATGGCATAGCGCGCCGGAAACCTGTCAGGTTTTTTTATGCCCATGACC
>JAOZOO010000016.1:7576-15191 GCA_029933225.1 Bacteroidales bacterium
CCCATGACCAGGCGGGTAGCTTTATTCCCGCCTGGTCGAGATTGTTGAAGTCCACTTTTTTCATCACACAGTAAATTTTCGAAGCAAGCAATAATTGCTGAATCACAGCTTCTTGCACCCATAGCGGATGCCCTGCGTCCTTTGCGGTTAGGTCTTTTCATCCCTGTTGTTACAGCCCCTTGTTATTTTTCCAATTTCACTACTTTTGGCAACTTAATCCGGAAAAATCAAATGAGTTTTAAAAACCCAGAATTTCTGTATGCTTTATTTGCATTGCTGATCCCTGTAATCATCCACCTGTTTAATTTCAGGCGATATAAAAAACAGTGGTTTAGCAATATACAGTTTCTGAAAAACATCAGCACGCAAACCCGGAAACAAAACAAGCTGAAACATCTTCTGGTACTCATTGCCCGGATACTGGCTTATGCGCTGATCGTAGTTGCTTTTGCCGGCCCCCGCTTCGGTACGTATAAAGAACAATCAACCACAGCGGGTAATCTGACTTCCATATACGTGGACAACTCTTTCAGTATGACGGGAGAAGGCGAAACAGGACGTCTGCTGGATGAAGCACTGGAGCAGGCACGTATGGTCGTTCGGCAATCGCCGCGCGACGCAAGGTATATTTTGCTGACCAACGATGTACGAAACAGCCGACGCATTCAGTCAAAAGAAGAAATACTCAGTGCGCTGGACGAGGTTCAGCCCTCCCCTGCCCGGAAGAATCTTTCCGCTGTTATCAATTCTTCATTAAAGATAAAAACAGACAAGGGATATTCTGGAGGCGATGTCTGGCTTTTTTCGGATTTCCAGAAAAATTCGGTGGATACCAACGCCCTGCCGGCAGACACGTTATCAGCTTATTATTTCGTTGTGCTGACCCAAACACGTGAGCGTAACATCTATGTGGATTCCTGCTGGATTGATGAACCGGTCATCCTGCCCGGGAGAACCCTTCACCTGAATATCCGGTTGAAAAACTCCTCGCCTGTTGACCTGGAGAAAATCCCGTTGAAAGTAACCGTTGACGGACAGCAAAAAGCCGTTGCAGGTGCCGACCTGAAAGCACAAAGCAAAAGGCTGATCACAACCGCTTTCTCGGTCAGCAATGCAGGCTGGCACAAAGGGATCATCGAAATAGAAGACTACCCGGTAACTTTTGACGACAACCTCTATTTCAGTTTCAGGGTCAACCCGAAAATCAGGATACTGGAAATCCACAACGGAAAAAGCAATCAAGCGCTTCAGACTTTCTACAGCATCGACAGTGTTTTCAGCTTCAATGAAACCAGCTATCGTAAAGTGGATTACAACCGCCTGAACGAATATAATCTCATCATTCTTGACGCCATTCCCGATTATTCTTCGGGGTTGATCAGTCAGGTTAAAGCATACCTCGAACAGGGAGGCAATGTCATGTTTATTCCCGCTGATGATACCGCTTTTCAAGAAAGTAACCGCCTGTTGAAAGCACTCGGAACCGCCCGGATTGCTGCCGTTGTACATGATACAACACGGGTGATTCGCATCAAACAACAAAGCGATTTTTTTAGGGATATAATCCTTAAAGTACCCGAAAATGCTGACCTGCCGGTTGTCATCAGGCATTTCAGGTACCGCTATAACATCCGGAGCGGACTGGAATCGCTGGTGACACTGCTTGACGGCGACGATTTCCTGCTCTCCGGCAAAACCGGGAAAGGGAAGTTTTTCCTCCTTGCTGTACCTCTTAATGACCGTTACAGCAACTTTACTTCCAACGCCTTGTTTGTCCCGGTAATGTATCGTGCAACGGTTCAGGAAAACATACGAAACAAACTTTCTTATATTATCGGCAAAGACGACCAGGTCAAAAGCGATGTTTCCGCACTCACAGACACGGAAACACCGTTTATTTTACAACCTTCGGAAGGCGGACCCGGCTATATCCCCGAGCAACGACTGTCAGACGGAAACCTGCTCATGAACATTGACCCCGCATTGATCAAAGCGGGATTTTACAATCTGGTGCAAAACGATACGGTCTGGAGAATCCTGGCTTTCAATTACAATCGTGATGAATCGCAGATGGTATTTTTCACAAAAAGTCAGCTTGAAACTGCCCTTCATGATAGCGGATTAAAACATTATCAGGTACTGGATGCCACTGAAAACAACTTTTCAAAAGTTGTCAATGCAGTGCAAAAAGAAAATGAACTTTGGAAGCTATTTATTATCTTCGCACTTTTTATGCTGCTGACCGAGACGCTGATACTGCGCTTCTGGAAATAAACTACGGAAACAACAACCTGAAACAGACAGAGGGAGGATGGAATGGTGGATGATTAGATGCATCATTAGTTTAAGAAATGAAACAAGTCAGTTACCCGGTCATTTATGGCCGGGATCTTACAGACGGTATTAATTAACGAAAGGAGAACAAGATTATAAAATGAGCGAACCGGAAGAACTGGAGCCACAGGAAGAAAAAGAAGAACCTGCGAATCAGGAAGAACAAACAACCCCTGAAGAACAAGACCAGAAATCACAGGATGACAAACATCACATCACCCCGCTGAGCGGGATGTATGAAAACTGGTTTCTTGATTATGCTTCGTATGTGATCCTCGAACGGGCTGTCCCCGAAATTGACGACGGGCTGAAACCGGTACAGCGCCGTATCCTTCATGCCATGAGCCTGCTGGATGACGGACGGTTCAACAAGGCAGCCAACATCATCGGATACACCATGCAGTTCCATCCTCACGGTGATGCTTCCATTGGCGATGCGCTTGTCCAGTTGGGGCAGAAAGAGTTGCTCATCGAAACCCAGGGAAACTGGGGAAATACGCTCACCGGCGACAGCGCAGCCGCACCCCGGTACATTGAAGCCCGCCTGTCAAAATTCGCCAGAGAAGTGGTTTTCAATCCAAAAACTACCGACTGGAAATCTTCTTATGACGGAAGAAACAAGGAACCGGTTGCCCTGCCGGTGAAGTTTCCCCTATTGCTTGCCCAGGGAGTGGAAGGAATTGCTGTCGGACTGGCATCCAAGATATTACCCCACAATTTTAATGAGCTGATTGACGCTTCCATCAGGCACCTGCAAGGCAAAAGCTTTGAGCTTTATCCTGACTTTATAACCGGGGGCATGGCCGATTTTTCAAAATACAATGACGGCCTCCGTGGCGGAAAGATCAGAGTGCGTGCACGCATCAGCCAGCGGGACAAAAAGACCCTGGTGATCACCGAAATTCCCTTTTCGACCAACACCACCTCGCTCATCGACTCCATCATTGCGGCCAACGACAAAGGAAAGATCAAGATCAAAAAAATTGATGACAACACAGCACGTGATGTGGAGATCGTCATCCAACTGGCATCCGGCGTTTCACCCGATCAAACCATTGATGCATTGTACGCTTTCACTAATTGTGAAGTTTCCATTTCGCCCAACAGTTGCGTCATCCTCGATGCCAAACCCCAGTTCCTGAAAGTTTCGGACATCCTTAAACACAACACTGAACATACGGTCAGTCTGCTGAAGAAAGAGCTGGAAATCCGACTCCGGGAACTGGAAAATCAATGGCATAATGCTTCATTGGAAAAAATATTTATCGAGAACAGGATCTATCTCAAAATAGAAAAATGCGAAACCTGGGAATGTGTCATCGAAACCATTGACAAAGGGCTGAAACCTTTTAAAAAACTGCTGAAGCGTGAAGTCTCGCATGACGACATTGTCCGCCTGACGGAAATTAAGATCAAGCGTATTTCAAAATACAACGCCTTCAAAGCCGAAGACCAGATCAAAACCATCGAAAGCGAGATGGAAGAAGTTAAAAATCACCTGGATCACCTGATCGATTACACCATCACCTATTTCAGACAAATCAAAAAGAAATACGGCAAGGGCAGGGAGCGGAAAACCGAAATTCGCAGTTTCGACACCATATCGGCAACGCAGGCTGCCGTGGCCAATCAGCGGTTGTATCTCAACCGTGAAGAAGGATTTGCAGGCACTTCCCTGCGGAAAGACGAATTTGTTACCGAATGCTCCGACATCGACGACATTATTGTTTTCAGGCAGGACGGGACATTCTTTGTCACCAAAGTGGCGCCGAAAGTCTTTATCGGCAAAAATGTAATCCATATTTCGGTTTTCAAAAAGAATGACGACCGGACCATCTACAACATGGTTTACCGTGACGGCAGGAAAGGAAAATACTATGTCAAACGCTTTGCCGTCAAAGGAATAACACGGGATAAGGAATATTATCTGACCAAAGGCACGGACGGATCAAAGGTGATCTGGTTTACGGCCAACCCCAACGGGGAAGCCGAGGTGATCAAAATCAACCTGCGGCCTAAGCCGAGGATGAAGAAGACTTCGTTCGACTTTGATTTCAGCACGCTGGCCATAAAAAGCCGCAGCGCCAAGGGTAATTTACTGACAAAATATTCCGTTAAAAATATCCTGCAGCGTGAAGAAGGTGTATCCACACTCGGCGCACGCGACATCTGGTATGACGACACCGTAAGACGGCTGAACACCGAAGAAAGAGGTGAATATCTCGGCGCTTTCAAAAGCGATGATAAGATTCTCACTATTCTTTCCACAGGTGAATTTAAACTGACCGGCTACGATCTAAACACCCATTTCGACGATGAGATGATTCATATCTCGAAATATGATCCCAAAAGGGTCATCACAGCCATTTATGTGGACGGGGGAAATAAAAAGTATTATGTGAAACGTTTTCAGATTTCCGAGTTTTCGGTGATTAACAAAAAGTATTTGTTCATCCCGGAAACAAGGGGTTCGGAATTGATAGTTTACTCACTTGATTACCTCCCGCGGGTTGAGTTGCAGATCAAACCCAAAAAAGGAAATGAGATTGAGTACGAGGTTGTCCCGCTGGCTGATTTCATCAGCGTAAAAAGTTACCGCGCCAAAGGAAAACGTCTGTCAAACAAAGATCTTCAGAAAATCCAGCTCATTGACCCGCTGCCGTACGAACCGCTGGAAGAAGAACCGTCAGGCGAAAACGGCGATGAAAACAATGAGAATGAACAAAAAGTTATAGAGGAGAATACAACAAAAACAATACCTGATCCGGTGGTTATCAAAGACGAACCTGGTGAAAAAGATTCGGGTGAAGAAGGCGGTGATAAAAAGAAAAAAGAAGGCGGTGAAACTCAACTGGAACTGGAATTATAAAAAACAAACTTTAAACTATGAAAAACATTGTTACCATTATTCTAATGGCTGTTTCAACCGTAGCGGCAGCCCAGACACAAGTAAGCGGAAACCAATCCGGCACCTGGCCTGCCTCCGGTTCTCCGTATCAGGTTACCGGTGAGATAACTGTACCCGGAGGACAAACGCTGACCATTGAACCGGGTGTTGAAGTCAGTTTCCAGGGGCATTACAAATTTATCGTTCGCGGAACGCTTGACGCAGAGGGAACCGAAACGGACAGTATCTTTTTTACGACCGCTGATCAGACGACCGGCTGGGGCGGTATCCGTTTTGACGGTTCCGACGGAATCAGCCATTTGTCATACTGCCGTATAGAGTTTGGGAAAACGGGCAGCGATTATCCCGACAATCATGGCGGGGCCGTGGCTCTGCTGACGGCAGATGCCGAGTTTTCGCATTGTGTGTTTGCCGACAACGATGCCACAGGCGATAATGACGGCATGGGAGGAGCCGTCTATGCCATCAACACCGGCAATTCTTCAGGCCCGCTGACCCGTTTTACGGATTGTACATTCCTGCGCAACCATGCTTATGGGGAAGGCGGTGCGATCAAGTTCACATCGGACATGAACACGGAAATATGGAAATGCGAATTCATTGACAATACCTGTTTTTATGGCGGGGGCGCCATCTCTTTTTATTCGGCTACGGACACCAAAATGGTTTTCTGCCTGTTTGCAGGCAATTCCACAACTTACTCGAGCGGAGGAGCCATTCATACACTGGGCTTTGGCAATACACTCATTTTTCAGCAGTGTACTTTTTCCGGAAATTCTGCTCCCGGAGGAGACGGCGGGGCTGTTAACCTTGCGTATGCAACGGCCACTTTCGTCAACAGCATTGTTTATGAGAATCCGGGAATGTACAGCGATGACATCTATCTGGATTTTGACGGCTATGCCGACATCAATTATTGTGATGTAAATATGCCCGACGGGGCCACCGGAGGCAACAACATCTATGAGAATCCGGAATTCAGGGATGCGGTCAATGGTGATTATCATCTTCTGGAAAATTCCCCCTGCATTGATGCCGGTACGGATATCGGCTATGATTTTCTGGGCACGGCACCGGATATGGGTTGCTTTGAATTTGACCCCATGACCGGGATAAACGATAGCGAGACAACTCATTTAAAGGTATTTCCTAATCCTGCCGGTGATGAAATTTATTTTTCTTTACCCGGAAAAGATGTAAAAGAGATCATTATACTGGATTTACAAGGGAAACCAGTTTTTACAGGTAAGTCAACTCATGGGGTAGCACTGGATGTCTCCGGTCTTAAAGCAGGAGTGTATTTTATCAGTGTCCGGACAAAAAACGAAACACTGACAACAAAAATAATCAAGCGCTAAAAGGTTAATCCGGTTGTTGTGTAATCACTCCGCTGCCTATGCAGGTTTTTTCTTCCTTGTCGTAAATTACTCCGAATTGCCCCGGAGCCACACCCGAGATCTTTTCATTGGATACAATACGGACACCCTTCTCATCCCGCACCAGCCTTCCCGAATTGAACTGCGGTTGATGTCTGATCTTGAATTTGATATCTGACAATGAAGAATAGTCACGGTTAGGATTCAGGAAATGGATGTCATGCAGCCAGATTTCTTTTTTATACTGCGTTTCCGGATCGTAGCCGTGTGACACATAAATGATGTTTTCCTGTGTATCCTTTTTTACCACAAACCAGGGGCCACCACTCAATCCCAGTCCTTTTCGCTGACCGATGGTGTGAAACCAGAAGCCCTTGTGATGTCCCAGCATTTTGCCGGTTTCCAGCTCGATGATGGGGCCGGGCTTTTCGCCCACATGACCACGAATAAAATCGTTGTAGTTGATCTTACCCAGGAAACATATTCCCTGGCTGTCGGGACGGTGGGCGCTAGGCAGTTTCATTTCAATAGCCAGCTTGCGGACTTCCTGTTTGATCAAATGGCCGATCGGAAACATCACTTTGCTCAATTGTGGGTAGGTGATCTGCCCCAGGAAATAGGTCTGGTCCTTCACCTTATCAGCAGCCGTCCCGAGGAAAACGCCTTCTTCCGTTTCGTAAGTCGTGGCATAATGTCCCGTGGTGATCTTGTCGAAATCCTTCCCAAAACGGTCGTTGAACACCCCGAATTTGATGAGCAGGTTGCACATCACATCCGGATTGGGTGTCAGTCCCTGTTTGACAGTATCAATGGTGTATTTGACAACCGTGTCCCAGTATTCTTTCTGCAAATCAACAATATCAAATTTGCAACCGTATTTTTCTGCAATCCATGTGGTAATCTCGATATCCTCTTCCGACGGACAGTCCATAAAAGCTCCTTCATCCTCCATTCCGATCTTAATATAAAAAATATGCGGATCATAACCCTGTTCTTT